>NZ_JBSFHA010000142.1:0-15955 GCF_053596855.1 Streptomyces sp. NPDC001617 | reverse complement strand
CTCGACAGGCTCCACAGTCTCCAACTCCACGGCGGTATCAGTCACTTGACGTCTCTCCCATGATCGTCGGATCCGCCGTTAGATTTACACTCCCCTCGTAGGATCGGGAGGCCCGGGGGCACTGGGTGTGGCTGTCAAGCTCATGCCGTAGGAGTGGCTTCTACTGATTGGCCGCCCGGTGCCCCGCGACGACTCGGCCACTGATTGGGATACGCGCGGCAGGATCGCTTGGTAAGGACACGCTGGCGAGGTCGTCTGTCGGGATTCGAACAGGAACGACTCCGGAGGTGGCCGTGCCTGAACTGTGGGCCGGTACGGATGCGGGCAAGGCCGAACATCACTGCGGGGTGATCGATGCCGAGGGGAAACGCAGGCTGTCGCGTCGGGTGGCGAACGACGAGACGGTGTTGCTGGAGCTGATCGCGGATGTGCTCTCGCTGAGCGAAGAAGAGCCGGTGACCTGGGCGATCGATCTCAATGCCGGCGGGGCCGCGCTGATGATCGCGTTGCTGACGGACAACGGGCAGAGGGTCCTCTATATCCCCGGCCGCACCGTCCACCATGCCTCTGGCTCCTACCGGGGCGACGGGAAGAGCGACGCGAAGGACGCCTTCATCATCGCGGACCAAGCCCGCATGCGCCGCGACATCCAGGCGATACACCACGGCGACGACATCGCCGTCGACCTGCGCATCCTCACGTCTCGCCGTCTGGACCTGGCCGCAGACCGCACGAGGACGATCAACCGGATGCGGGCCCAGCTGCTGGGATACTTCCCGGCCCTGGAGCGAGCCTTCGACTACAGCACTTCGAAGGCGTCGTTGGTCCTGCTGACCGGCTACCAGACGCCGGCCGAACTGCGTCGGACCGGCAGGAACCGCCTGGCCGGCTGGTTGAAGAACCGCAAAGTCCGCAACTACAGACTCGTCGCAGCCACCGCCATCGAGGCCGCCGAGGCCCAGCACACCGTCGTTCCCGGGGAGAAGCTGGCCGCCGCCGCCGTGGCCAGGCTGGCGAGGGAGGTGATGGCTCTCGATGAGGAGATCACCGAAACCGATGCCCTGATCGAGAGTCGGTTTCGCGAACACCCGCACGCCGAGGTCATCCTGAGCATGCCCGGCATCGGCCCTGTCCTGGGCGCCGAGTTCATAGCCCACACCGGCGGCGACATGAGCGTATTCGGCACTGTCGACCGCCTCGCCGGTGTCGCCGACCTGGCACCCGTCCCGAAGGACTCCGGACGGATCTGCGGCAATATGCGCCGACCACGTCGCTACTGCCGCCGCCTGCTGCGGGTCTTCTACATGTCCGCCCAGGTCGCCGCCCGGTCCTGCCCCGTCTCCAAAGTGTTCTACGAACGCAAGAGGGCCGAGAAGAAAACCCATAAGCAGGCCGTCATCGCCCTCGCACGCCGCCGCCTGAACGTCCTGTGGGCACTCCTCCGCGACGGTCGCCCCTTCGAAAGCAGCCCGCCGCCCCGCACTGTCATCCTCGGCTGAGGCAGCTACTGCCAGTTACGAGCCAGGCGTTGACAAGCACATTGGGAATCAGTAGCTGTTCGGGTCGTTTTCGCAAAGGCCAGCACCCAGGTCACCGGTGAAGGGGGGACGGTGCCTCACCCCTGCGCCCTACTGCACTCACAGCACATCCGCAGGCGATATCCCTGGCGACATTGTCACACTGGAGCAATCCGCATAGTTCGAGAACATCACCAATGTGCGAACATTGCGAGTTTGACCTGATCTCCACAACTCGATCCTATCTTTCAGGAATATTCTCCTTTCCAGCGAGTGCATCGGTGAGCCATTCTGCAAAATTCTGCCCCATCGGGAAAAGTGCCCCATCGAGACCGTCATGAGGGTCCCATCCCCACATCGGCCCTTCCGGGTCACGACAGTCGACCAGGGACCAGATCGCGTCCCCCCAGTCGAACAACCAAATCAATCCGTCTGGAACCGGGTTATCAGGAGCGGACGAAAATGCCTGATAGACATCCACGATATCTGCCCAGTTTCCACGCCATTCCCCCCCAGGGACTCCCAGAATTCCCGATCGTGGACCAAAACCTCCATTGGCGACCTCCAGATAAAGACGCCGCAGCAACGGCGGCAGGGGGTAGCCGAATACTTCCTCCGCTCCAGCCACCGCATCTGGCGACGCTGGCACGGGATTCTTTTTCGATGTTACCGCTGCACGCACGGCAGTAACGATTCCGTCTTCAGTCATGGCGCTCATGATCTAGCCTTTCTGTGCCAGAGTCAAGCCTCACACTTCTCCTGACATGGACATTGGGTTTCTGGGCCGGACGGCAGACATGAAAGCGAGTTCATTCCTCTTCACCTTCCTCCATTCCCGCGACATCAGTGCCGAATCCAGCCTCCAGCACCTGCACCATGAGATCGATGGCTCGCCCACTTCCGTACGCATTCCTATAGCCGTCCATCTCCTCCTCATTGATCACCTTATCTCCGACATATCCATAGTCGTCTTTCTGAAGCTCGACGCCAGGCTTCCCTATGTACTTGGTCCCCTCTTTACCGCAGTGTTCGGAACAAGTTCGGTTAGTCGAGTAATAGGCGTCAACTTCCTCAATCTCACCACCCAATTCCTCGACCTGCCTAGTGGCATCCGCCCTGAAGTCGCTTGCAGCATCTTCGGCGTGCCCCTTTCCAGATTTCGGATCGGCCTTATAAACCGTCACCTCCATCTCCGTAAGCGTATCCAGCAGCTTCTTATCCAAACCACCCTTGCTTACGAACCCGATGATTCGCGGAACAATTCCATCCGCGGTTCTCACATAAACCCGGGAGAGGATCAGCCCAAATCTGGTATACGCCCAACTATTTTTTGCGAGATATTCTGCAGCCGCCTTCATTGCGTCCTTGTATAGCGAGGCAGCGGCGGCGACGGCGCCAGCTTCGGACAAATATGCTGTGGGAAGCTTCGGATCGTTGAGCTTTGTGACAGTCCCGGCGCTGCTCGTGGAGGCGGTACCGGCATAGCCCGGCGCTACTCCCCCGCCGGTCGGATTGCCATTCTTAGACAGACTGCCATCGCCATGGGTGACGACGCCGTTACCGCAGCCCACGTCGAAGCCGGGGCCGCAGGCGAGGCCTTTTCCGGTGGGGTCTGAGAAGGAGATCGGGTTACCAGCACCATAGCTGTAACCATTGAGGGATTGTGATACTTCTTTCTGGAAGAGGGGGTCGAGGCTGATGAAGCGGCCGAGGGTGGGGTCGTATTCGCGGGCGCCGATGTCGGTGAGGCCGGTGGTGCTGTCTGTGGTCTTGTTGATGAAGGTGCGATTGTCAGCCCAAGTAGTCGTGTTACCCCGGGGGTTGCCGTAGGGGTCGAACTGACGCCACGTAGGGGTCTGGGCCGTGTTATCCAGGTAGAGGCTGTTGGTGCCGTGCTGGTCGGCGGCGAGTTCGAAGCCGTAGTTGGTTCCGGTGCCGGTGCGGACGATGGTGGCGCCGCCGGGGGCGGTGTAGTAGCGCACGCCGGTGGCAGTGCCGGTGGAGTCGTTGAGGGTGATCTGCTCGCTGCCGAGGTACAGGGTGGTGGTGCTGGGGTCGATCTGCAGGAGCAGGTTGCCATTGGCGTCGTAGATGTAGCTGGTGGTGGTGCCGGTGGTGCTGTTGGAGACGCTGGTCAGCTGTTCAGCGTTGTTCCAGACGAGGGTCTGGTCGCCTGTACTGGTGCTGCGAATTTTGGTGTTGCCGGCGCTGTCGTAGCTGTAGCTGGTGGACCCGGTGGAACCGCCGGTGGTGGTCGTGCTGGTCAGAGTATTGGGCTGGCTGCTGGACCAGCCACTGGTGGTGACGGTGTCGCTGGCGGTGCCGGACACAGTGTGCTGGGTCTGGGTGTCGCGGTTGCCGATGGCGTCGTAGTGCCAGCTGGTCCAGTACGTTCCGCCGGTGATGCCGTCGCCGACGGTACTGTGGTTACTGCTGGTGGGGGTGGCCGCGCAGGTGTCGGTGGCGGTCCAGGCCGCGGTGAGGCGGTCGAGGGCGTCGTAGGTGTAGCACTGGGTTTCGGCCGTGGTGCTGGAGCCGGAGCGTGTCTCGGTCTGGTGGGTGATGTTGCCGGCGAGGTCGTAGGTGTACGCGGTCTCGTCCACGCTGGCCGGGGTGGTGGTGGAGCGGGTGACGAGCTGGTCGGTGAGGTTCCCGGTGTGCGCGTCATAGCTGTCGGTGACGGTGGCGTAAGAGGTAGAGGAACCGAGCTGAACCTGGGCGACCTGGTTGTAGGCGTTGTAGCTGACGCTTTGCAGGTAGCCGTAAGAGGTGGTGGCGATGCCTGACAGCTCGTCGTTGTTGTTGTAGGCGTAGCCGACGGTCTCCGCCGGCAGGCCACCGCCGAGGCTGTAGCCGTCGCTGTCCAGCAGACCAAGGACGCTGGAGTAGGTGTGCGAGATCTTCCACGTCTTGCCAAGTACGGTGCCTTGTGCGGCGGAGGGAATGATGGTCTGTTCGCCGAGGGATTCGCCGAAGACGTTGAAGTTCACGGCCTGCTGGGCGTAGGCGTAACCGCCGCTGTAGGAGGTAGCGGTGGTGACGTGCCCGACCGGGTAGGTCATGCCGGGGACAGCGGTGTTGGCGTTGTCGTATACCCAGGCGGCGGTCTGGTTGCCGGGCGAGCTGGTGGAGGCGTAGGTGACCTGACCGGTGGTGGCTGAGGCGTACTGGCCTGTTTTTCGGTCGAGGGCGTCATAGGTGTAGGAGACGTACTGGCCGCGGGCGTCCTTGGCCTGCAGCAGGTTGCCGTCCGCGTCGTATGTCATGGCGGAGGTCGTACCGGCCGTGGGGTCGGTCTTGGTGATCACCTCTCCGGCCAGGTCGTACGTGTTCGTCCACACGTCGGACTTGGCATCGGTGGTGGTGGACTGCTGGTTGTGCCCGTCGTAGCCGTACTTGGTGGAGCTGGTGGTGCCGCCGGTGAGGTAGAAGATGCCGGTGGCGGTGTTCAGCGGCGTGGTCAGGGTTGGTGCGGTGGTGTATTCGTCGAGTTCGCTGGTGCGGCCGACGGCGTCGGTGCGGGTCGTCTTGGTGACACCGCCTGCGGGCGGGATGACCGTAGTGGCGTCGCCGTTGTAGACCGTGGTGGTGGTCGAGACGGTCGAGCCGTTCTTCTCGGAGAGGTCGTAGATCTGCCGGCCGAGACCGTCGTAGGTGTAAACGTCCTGGTCGGCGACCTGATTGTCAGCCACGGAGTCCAGCGCGACTGTCGGGGTGGTGGTGGAGTCCCAGTAGCCGGTGTTCTTCTTCGCCGTCCAGCCGCGTGAGTCGTACAGGGTGTCGTCGATGAGACGGCCACCCTGCGGGGTGTATGTCTGGGTCTGGCGGGTGCGGCCGAGAGAGTCGACGATGCTGGCCGAGGTGAGGTAGCCGCTGTTGTCGTTGAGGGTGTTGGTCACCACACCCGAGATGGAGCTGTTGGACAGCGTGTAAGCGTAGGTGAAGTTGGCTAGCGCAGTGGTGGCGCGGGAGTTCTTCCAGACCGATGTGGTCCGGCCCAGGGCGTCGTACTGGAAGGTGGTCACCACGTGGTTGGCGTCGGTCGAGGTGAGGGTAAGCCCGCGTTCCGGGTCGAGTGTCACGCTGCTGGTGTGGGCGACCCCGCTCACGGTGGGCTGGGCGACGCTCTGTCCGGTGGTCAGGTAGGCGGAGTTGACCGTGTAGGTGGTCGTGGTGGTGTTGCCGTTGCCGGTGGTGGTACCGGACAGGCGGTGGTAGGTGGTGTCATAGGTGTTCTGCGAGGTGGTCCGCCAGGTGAAGGCGCCCGATCCGTAGTCGGTGGCCTTGCGGGTCATCGTGACCAGCCCCATGGTCGGGGCGGTGGTCTGCGGGAAAGCGGCGGAGAAGGTGGTGTCGTCGTAGAATGTCCGGGTGGCGGAGACGACTTGGTCGGGGCGGCTGACGGTGGCGGGGGCGCTAAGGGTGTTCAGGCCGCTGGGGACGGAGGCCACCGTGCCCTCGGTGAAGCCGGAGCAGGCCACCGAGTCCTCTTCGGTGCCAGAGACCAGCCCTACGAGATTGGCGCTGGTGTTGGCCGGGGCATAGGTGGTGGCGGTGCAGCGGTCGTAGGCGGTGTCGGCCGGCACGGTGTGCGCGTATGTGTAGGTCGGCAGGCCGAAGTCGTCGTCGCTGCGGGTGGCGTCGTAGGTGGTGTCGGTCTCGTTGTAGCGCCAGCTGGTGGTGCCGCCGTCGGTCAGCCGCTGCCGTGTCCACACCTCTGCGGTGCCGGTCGCGTTGGCGGTCAGGTCCGGCAGGCCCGAACGGGTGCGGGTCGCGGTGGCCGCGGAGACCCAGTACGAGGTGATGGTGGAGTGGTCGACACCGCCGCCGTTGCCGAGGTAGGAGGTGGACTCCAGGAGGTTGCCCCCGAGTTGGGGGGCGTCGGTGTGGGTGCCGCCCTGGGAGTCGGTGAGGGAGATGTTGCGGGTCGAGGTGGACGAGAGGCGGTCGCCGTCCATGCCCTGGTAGTAGGAGTCGACCTGCTTGGTCTTGGCGTCGCCGGAGCCGTTGCCGGTGGTGGTGGTCACCTGCTGGTAGCCGCGCCACTGCCCGTAGGTGCGGTACTTGGCCTTGGTGGTCTCGTCGTCGTCGTAGTGCCAGGCCGCACCGCTGTAGGCGTAGTCGGTCTCCTTGGTCGCCGAGCCGCCGTAGGTGTCGGTCTCCAGGACCTCCTGGACCGCGTACTTGTTGAACCAGTCCAGCATCGGGCTGATGTAGCCGCTGGGCGTCCAGTACTCCGGGAAGCAGGACGCGGTGTTCGAGGACGGGGTGGCGGAGGTGGAGCAGGCGGTGGGCAGGGTGTAGGAGACGCCTGTGACGCCGCCCAGTTCGTTGGTGATCGCCGTGATGCGGTAGCGGAACAGGCCCGGGTAGGTGGCGGTGCTCACCCGGTTCTCCAGTGCCGAGCCGGTGAACTTCACCGCCGGCATGGTGATCGAGGAGGTCGAGCCGCCCGCGGTGGTGTCCGAGCCGGTGCGCTGGACGGTGGACAGCCACAGCGTCGCGCTGGTCGCGTCGCCCGTTGACGGCTCGGTCTGGGTCAGCACGTAGGAGTCGACCGTCACGTAGGCGCTGGAGGACACCGAGTACTGCTGGGTGGTGATCGAGGTCAACCGGACCGTGGAGAAGAACGACGGCCCGTACGCGCTGCAGGTGGCCCCCGAGGCGCATACGAGGTCGTAGGGGACGTCGGGGTAGTAGGAGGCGTTGGAGGAGGTCTCCGCGCTGCCGCAGTTGCTGCTGGTGGAGGTGCAGCGCCCCGACGTGCCGTAGACGATCTTGTCGGGGACGGTGCCGTAGGGGCCGGTGGCGGTGGTGAAGCCGTAGTCGACGTGCGCGAGGTAGGAGTCGCGGACGTACTTGACCTCGGAGGCTCCGCTGTAGGCACCGTAGTAGTTGGTGTCCTGCTTGTAGTAGTACGCCATCGCGTCACCGGTGGCGGTGGTGACGTAGTCCAGGTGCCACTTGTAGGCCATGGTGCAGTAGCTGCTGGTGGCCGTCGAGTTGTAGCAGGGGTCCCCGGAGTGCGCGGCGTACACACGCTCGGAGTCCACCGAGTTCGTCGTGTCGTTTCCTGACGCCCAGCCCGGCAGCTCATTGCGACCGAAGTAGAACTTGCTGCCGTCCCGCTCGGTGATGACCCAGTACGACGTGTCATAGGTACCCGACCCGTTCGACGAGCCGGTCACCTTGGTGACCGTCGCGCCGTCGTCATCGGACAGCTTGTAGGTGGACGTGTCCTTGTCGTAGACGATCGAAACCGAGGACCCGTTCAACGACATGGTCAGGATCGGGCCGTCGTAGCACTCGTCGGTGGTCGTCACCGAGCCGGCACTGCCCTCCGGGGAATCGGAGCAGGGGGTGAACTCCTGCGCGACGAAGGAGTCCTGGGTCGTCCAGCCGTCGCCCACCCAGGAGGACTGGGCCTGGGTGTTGGCGGTCTTCCCGTCGACGCTGCCGGAGTCGTAGGACAGCGACGCGTCCGGCGCCAGTGACGTCGAAGCGGCCGGCGACTCCACCTTGTAGGTGTAGGTGAAGTCACCCGAGGAGCCCGACTGACCCCAGGAACCCGCGGACGACAGCGTGGAGGCGTAGTTCCCGCCGGCTCCGCCCTCCTGGCCGGTCGAGTCGGTGGCCGCGATCACGGTGGCAGCCCCGGAGGTAGAAGCCGTCTGCGCCGTTGCCGACCCGGAGGCCGAACCGGCGTAGACAGCAGCATCCGCCGATGCGGTGGCAGCGCGGCGGGTGGCCGTGTCGGCGGCGGTCTTCACCGCGCCCGTGCCACCGAGGGTGATTTGCGCGGAGACGGCCGTGGTCTTGGGGTTGTTGGTGGACGTGAGGGCCGTCTGCTTGCGGCACTTGGCAAGCTGAGGCGTCGTCAATGCGCAGGCGGGCAGTTCGACCAAGCGCAGCCGGGAGGCGTAATTGCCGCCGACGGCCTCGCGGAACGCTCCATAGTCCAGGCCCACTTTCACCCGGCCCGAATCGGACGCAGCAGTCCCTGCGCTCTGGTGCGTGGCGAGGGACCAGACCGGGCCGGATACACCTAGCCGTGCGGACAGTGACCGCGACTGGACCGAGACACCCAGCGCCGTCGGGCCGGTGTAGGTGCCCTTGCGGGGAGCTACGGCCTGCGCCCACACCGGTGTTCCCGCCGCCACGGCCCTGGAGCCCGCGGCCGCCGCATGCTTCGGCGCGGTGAGCTTGAGGGTTCCGGTCTTGGCGGCCGGCCACGCTGTGTGGGTCGGCACGGCCGTGTGCCGGGTGGCACCGGACACTCGCACGTGCTTATGCGGGACGGGCTTCAGACCCGTGACCGAACGGCCGAGATCCGCCTTCGGCTTCGCGTTCGTCGGGGTGGCCGTCGTGCCGGAGAGGGTCAGCGCGGTCGCTGTCGATCCGAAGGAGAGGCTCAGGCACAGGGACCAGGCCAGTACCGCGGCCCACCCCGCCAGCAGCCTCCCGACGGTACGGCGGTGCCGCGTCCGTGCTGCTCCGCTGAATCCGCGCGTGCGTCTGCCGGACACGGCTTCCCCCTCGTCATGACGACATGCCGAAATACCGAACATCCACCCAGACCTGTTGCCGTTTCGGTGATTGCTCGTCAGACGGAAAGAAATACATGAAGGTTCAATGCCGAAGAATAAGGATTTGGAAAAAATCGAACAGAAGAAGGCTGACAAAATTCAGCAGAATCGGGCATCGACGACATGAACATGACGTGATCTGGGTCACATAAGCTCACGTCAAGCGGCTCACGCCTCGTACGGTGGCGCGGCCCTGGCCACCCCGAATTCCGATTCCTCAGCCCTCCGCGGCGGGCGAGCTACCGCTGCGAATTACCGAAGGTTCATCAAGAATAATTTACCGCACATTGACTTTCACATGGGGCCGCCCGGCGGCGAACAGGGGCAACGTGCGGGAATTTTCCATCAGCATGAATATTTGGGGGAAAGAAAGTGCAAAAGACTTCGCGGACTTCTCTGCCACGATCGTGGGCGCGCCGACTGGTCGTCGGTGCCACCACTCTCGCTCTCTCCGGCACCGTGGGACTGCCCGGTCTCGCCCAAGCGGCCACCTCGACATCTCACGCCGGCACGGCCGCCCGCGCCTCAGCAGGTGTTTCTCCTGGGCTGAGTGAGGCACAGGCCCTGGCGAAGGCCCGGACCACCGGCAAGCCCGTCCAGGCGACGGCCGCCACGACGGACTCCTCCACCCTCACTGCGAACCCCAACGGCACGCTGACCCTCAGACAGACGCTCGCCCCGGTACGCAAACTGGTGCACGGCAGATGGCAGCGCCTGGACCCGACGCTCGCACGTCACGCGGACGGCACGATCTCCCCCAAGGTGTCCACCAGTTCCCTGATCCTCTCCGACGGCAGCACGAACGCCCCGCTGGCGAGCATGCGGGCTGGCAGCGGCTCACTGGCCGTGTCGCTCCCCCCGGCGTTCGCTCTGCGCACCCCTACCCTGTCCGGCGCCACCGCGACCTACCACTCCGTACTTCCCGGCGTGGACCTCGCTGTCACCGCACAGGACACCGGCGGGTTCAGCGAAGTCCTGGTCGTCAAGAACGCCGCAGCCGCCGCCAACCCGGCGCTCACCGACCTGGCCCTGTCCACCAAGGCCACTGGGGTGAGCCTGGCCAGCGACAAGGCGGGGGACATCACCGCCAAGGACCGCAACGGGCACACCCTGTTCTCCGCCACTGCCCCGACCATGTGGGACTCCAGCCGCCCCGCGGCCAGCACACCGAAGACGACCGACCCGCACACCGGTCAGACCGTGGACAAGCACAGCGGCGTCCCCCTCGCATCCAGCATCGCCGCGCCGGGCGACGCCGCCCGGAAGGCGAGTCTGAAGGCCGCTTACCGGCGGGGACACATCAGCCTGTCCCCCGCGCGCACCCTGCTGAGGGGTAAGCACACCGTCTATCCCGTCTACATCGACCCCTCCTTCACCGCCTCTGGTCAGACCGACACCGTCCAGGCGTGGGCGTTCGTCGACAACGAGTGGCCCGATACTGCGTTCTGGAAGCCCGCCTCGTCCACTCCAGGACCCCTGCACGTCGGTTACACCGACTGGACTTCCGACGTCTCCACGAACCGTGCCTTTTACCAGACAAGCATCCACAGCGGTATCTGGGGCGCGCAGGACGTGATCTCTTCCAACATCTCCTTCTACGAGAACTGGTCGGCCTCCTGCACCAAGGAGGAAGTTGACCTGTGGCACACGGGCTCCATCTCCTCCAGCACTACCTGGAACAACACGCACAGCTCCGGTGACCCGGACAAGAAGTTCTGGTTCAGCAAGCTGGACACCCAGACCGTCGCCCACGGCTGGTCCACCTCCTGCGGCCCCGCGGACGTCACCTTCGACATCACCTCGTTGATGAAGACGGCTGCCAAGGACAAGTGGTCCAAGGCCACCTTCGGCCTACGCGCCGCCGACGAGGGCAACGACCTGGCCTGGAAGCAGTTCAGCAAGCAGGCCACCATCACCACCACCTACGACCACACCCCCAACACCCCGACCTCGCTGACCACCAGCCCGGCCACCAGCTGCACCGCCGCCACGCCCACCTCGCTGGGCCTGGGCGACGTGACCCTGCGGGCCGGCGTGTCCGACCCGGACGGCACCACCAGCCCGCTCACCGCGAACTTCACCCTGAAGAACATGTCGAGCGGCACGACCTACACCCGGGCGATCAACGCCACCAGCGGCACCACCGCCAGCACCCTCTACTCCCACACCAGCAGCTCCGGCCCCTTCCAGGCGCTCACCACGAAAACCGAGTTCGCCTGGTATCTGACCGTCACCGACCAGGATCTGACGAGCAGCCAGTCGAAGACCTGCCACTTCTACTACGACCCCACCGCACCCGGCGCCCCCACCGTCAGCCCCGTCACCTCCACCACCAGCCAGTGCCCCGAGCTCACGGACAGCCCCTCCGGCGACAGCCTGTGCACGGTGGGCACGGCCGCGAGCTTCACCCTCACGGACACCAACACGACTACGGCGCCCGGCAGTTACCGCTACCAGCTCAACGGCGGCAACCCGATCAGCGTCCCCGCCGCCACCGCCAGCCCCTACACCGCCACCATCTCGCTCAAGCCGACCACCCAGACCAACGTTCTGACCGTCACCGCCGTCGCCAGCAGCGGGAACATCGGCGACACCTACGACTACCGGTTCATCGCCGCCGCTCCCGCCACAGCCACCAGCGACGACCTCACCGGCGACGGCAACGCCGACCTGCTGACCGTCGGCGGCAAGAACTCCCTGCCCGCCGGGCTCTGGCAGGCCACCGGCACCGGCAGCGGCAAGGTCAACGCCGTCGCCCGGAACATCGGCATCGACGGCAACGGCGTCTCCACCACCCAGAACGCCACCTCCTTCACCGGCACACAGACCATCACGGGTCACTTCTTCACCGGAGCCGGCTTCAACGACGTCCTGGACTACGGCTACGACACCGCCACCGGAGCCGTCAGCGCGGAGATACTCCCGGGTCAGGGCGACGGCACCGACCTCCAACCCGTCGACGCAACACCGGTGAGCGACGCCACCTCGACATTCGCCTTCACCGACACGACCTTCAACGACGACGGAACCACCACCAACACCGTCACGCCGGCCACGTCCATCGCCAACGGCGGATCCCTTTACGCGACCGCCAGCGGCGATACGTACGCCTATCCGGACCTTCTGCTGGTCCTCAAGGGGTCCCTGTACGACGAACCGTCCTTTGCCACAAGAGGAAGTTACGTCAAGACCGACAACACCAGCCAATTCGCCCAACTGGCCAGCTACAACCCCTACTGCCTCGCACAGAACACCAGCACCAACACCAGCTGCACGAGCGACTGGACCGGCTGGACCATCACCAGCACCCTCGTGAACGGCCTGCCAGCACTCTTCGCACGGGACACCAGCACCGATACCAGCGACCCCTCCCACGGCCAGCTGTGGTACCTCAGCCCCGCCAACCTGCAAATCCTGGAGACTGACGCTCTGACCAACGGCGCCAGCGACACCACCCTCACCTCCGTCGAGGCGGCCACCAGTGGCTGGGACTCCGTCAGCCAGCCCACCCTCCAGGCCTCCGACATCAACAACGACAACACACCCGACCTGTGGACCGTCAGCAGCACCGGCACCGCAACCGCCCATGAGATGACCCTCTCCGGCACCACCGCCACCTTCACCACCCCCACCGGGCAGGCCCTTAGCACCGACACCCACGACTGGCCGCTCAACGACTACGACACCACCGCCCTCACCGCCGACGACGCCGCCACCACTCCCATCACCCTCACCGGCACCAGCGGCGTCACCGCACCCGAGGGCGGACTCTTCGACCCCGACATCGCTCTCGATGCCAGCGACCACGACTACCTGCAGGGCAGCAAGGCCCTGGACCTGACCAAGTCCTTCACCGTGTCCCTCTGGGCCGACCCCACCGCATACGGCGGCGCCGTCCTCTCCCAGAACGGCAGCGCCGACTCCGGCATCCTGCTGATCCCCACCTCCAGCGGCTGGCAGTTCAGCCTCAACACCGGCGCCGGCACCGCCTGGGACTTCGACACCATCACCGGCGGCACCGTCCACCTCGGCACCTGGGCCCACCTGACCGCCACCTACAACAAGACCACCGGCGTCATGAACCTCTACGTCGACGACGTCTTCGTCACCACCGGCAACCACACCGCCCCCAGCACCGGAGCAAGCGGCACCTTCCAGCTCGGCAACGACTGGCACACCAGCGCCCGCGCCGACTACTTCACCGGCGAACTCGCCCGCGTCCGCACCTGGACCGGCACCGTCGTACCCCCCGCCCAGCCCTACACCCCGGCCGGCTACCACCAAGCCGTCACCCCGACCCGCATCCTCGACACCCGCAGCAGCAGCGGCCTGACCTACACGTCAGGCATCACCGCGGGCGCCAGCACCGTCACCTCCGACTCCGTCACCCACCTGAAGATCGCGGGCGACACCGTCACCACACCGGTCAGCGGCGCACCCACCACCATCCCCAGCACCGTCACCGCCGTCGCCGTCGACGTCACCGCCACCGCACAGACCGACAGCGGCTACGTCACCACCTACGCCGACGGCACCCAGCGCCCCAAGACCTCATCCACCAACTTCGCCGCCTCCACCACCGCGACCGGCTACCAGATCGTCCCGGTCGGCAACGACGGCAAGATCGACCTCTACACGCACATCGACAGCACCAGCGGCACCGCCGCCCTGATCGTGGACGTCACCGGCTACTTCACCAGCGACGCCACCCTCACCGGCGACCAGACCTACACCCCGCTCTCCAGCGCGGTCCGCGCCCTGGACACCCGTTCCAGCGTCGCCCACACCAGCCTGACCAGCACCGGCACCGTCGCCGTCGGCACCAACTTCACCCTGCAGATCACCGGCCAGAACGGCGTACCGAGCAACGCCACCGCCGTCGCCGTCAACCTCGCCGCCGCCAACGCCGCCGGCACCGGCTACCTCCAGGCCTACGCCACCGGATACGCCCCCACCGCCGACACCAGCCTCACCTTCCACAGCGGCAACGCCATCGCGTCGCTGTCAGGGGACGTGCCCATCGGCACCTCCGGAACCATCACCATCTCCGTCCACGGCAACGCCACCGCAGTGTTGGCCGACATCTCCGGCTACTACACCACCAGCACAACGGGGCAGAAGTTCCACACCCTCAACCCCACCCGCCTGGTCGACACCCGCAGCGGCATCGGCGGAAGCTCCAGCCCCGTCGCCGCCAACGGCACCTACACCCTCACCACCAGCACCACCCAGCAGGTCACCACGGCCACCACACCCACACTCGCCGCCATGCTCACCGTCACCAACCCCACAGCCAGCGGCTACGCCACCGCCTACCCCACCAGCGTGGGCAAACCCGTCACCAGCAACGTCAACTGGGGCACCGGCGACACCCTCGCCAACCTCACCCTCACCCCCACCGACAGCAACGGCCAGATCAGCATCTACAACAACAGCGACGGCACAGCAGACTTCGTCGTCGACTGCAGCGGCTACTACACCTGAGCAGCCCACCCCACCGTTAGGGTGAACGTTTCCAAGAGGTCGAAGGCCCCCACCGCAGGGTGGAGGCCTTCTTCCGTGTGGGGTCACAGGCGTACAACGGCATCCCCACTTCGGTCACCAGGAAGACAAGGGAGCCCAAGCCGACTCCGCCTTCATACTGCACGTGAGCGTGGTGCCGTATCTGGTACAGGGACGAGCCCTCAAAGCTGCTTTCCGTGGGAGAACACGGCTTCCTCGACCTAGTCCGGGAGAACGCCTCGGACCCGCGCATACTCGTGCACCATGACCACGTAGCGTCCGTACTGTTCAGTGGTCCAGCCGTTGTCCGGCCAGTCAGCGTCCACTGCAGCCGTGGCCCTGAGCGCCCGTGATACGACGCTGTCCAGGATGACCGGACGATGGTGTGCCCCGGGTCTGTCGTGCCCGGCGAAGTAGAGCACTTTCGTGAAGAACGCCGGGCCCAGGTAGGGGATGTGCTGGTCGTTGTTGAAGGCGCGATACGCGGCGACGGCACCTCGTTCCCGAAGTACGTCGAGTGCCTCACGGAGTCGGGCGTCAAGGTCCGCGCAGGTGGAGTTCCGGAAGACACGTGCGCTGCACCGGACCGACCGCACCTTGGTGCCGTTCCCCCAGACCAGCGCAGCGACGAGCAGGTGACGTCGGCCATCTGCGGTATCGGCCCGACAGCCGATACCGAACACGGTCCGCCGGTCCACTCGGGGCCAACCGCCCGCGTGCGGGCACGTGCCGAGCGCCGCGGGCCACCAGGTCGAGTCCGGGAGCTGGGAGGTCCAGCGCGCAAGATCGAAGGGGATCGCCTGGCCGAGGACCGTGTCACGGTCAGGAAGTTGGACGTTTTCGGGCAGCACGATCATTAGTCACTCCTTGTCCACAGCCCAAGACGCCCGTCACCGTAGAGGGCGGCACCGGGGCGCGTCCTTGCGCAGGGTTGCGATGACCGCGGCACCGGCGTCCCGGGAGAAGGCGGCCGGTCGACCTTTTCAGACCGAGTTCCTGGGCCGCCAGGGTGGTGAGGTGAAGGTCGATGGCACCACCGGGGCCAACCCTGCCGACTGCCCGGCAACTTGGCCAACCGAACCGTGGGCTAGCCCAAGGGAGCGCAGCGTGCCTCCGTAGGGCCATTCCCTTGCCCCCCGCGTGCACACCAGACGTACAGCATCCGCGCAGCCTTCGTTGCCAGGCCGATACCGACTGCTGGCGCCGTGCCGTGAATGACAGCCCATGGGACACCGAATCGGCCCGCGGACACCGCCGGCCTGGACACGCCCGCGCCGTCCCGGCCCCTGTACGGCCCCTGGGTCCTGGCATCGGCCCTCAAGGCAGTCGCCCAGGCCGCGAGCGACACCC
>NZ_JBSFHA010000141.1:0-17395 GCF_053596855.1 Streptomyces sp. NPDC001617 | reverse complement strand
GGGGGGACCCTGTGGGAGAGTAGGACGCCGCCGAACAATCTTTGCGAAAACCCCCGGCCGGGGATACCGGTTCGGGGGTTTTCTGCGTTTCAGGGTCGATTAGGCTCGTACTCATGCGCCATGACCTCGTCATCTTCGACAACGACGGTGTCCTCGTCGACAGTGAGCCCATCTCCAACCGGCTCCTGGCTGCCTACCTCACCGAGCTGGGGCATCCGACGTCGTACGAGGACTCGATCCGGGACTACATGGGGTCCGCGATGCACCGGGTCCATGAGCTCGTCCTGGAGCGGACCGGGCAGCGGCTGCCGGCGGACTTCGACGATGTCTTCCACGCGCGTGTGTTCGCCGCGTTCGAGCGGGAGTTGAAGCCCGTGGCCGGGGCCACCGACGTGCTGGAGAGGCTGGCGGCGGACGGGGTGCCGTACTGTGTGGCCTCCTCCGGGAGCCATGAGCGGATTCGGGTGGGGCATCGGACGACCGGGCTGGACCGGTGGTTCGACGAGTCCCGGGTGTTCAGTTCGCAGGATGTGGGGCGGGGAAAGCCGGCGCCGGACCTGTTCCTGTACGCGGCCGAGCGGATGGGCGTCGCGCCGGAGCGCTGTGTGGTCATAGAGGACTCGCCGCTGGGCGTGCAGGCGGCTGTCGCGGCCGGGATGGACGTCTACGGGTTCACGGCCATGACGCCTGCTGAGCGGCTTGCCGGGGCCACTCAACTCTTCTCCTCCATGGGGGAGTTGTCAGGGCTGCTGCACTGACATTTGTCATGCGGAGCTCCGGACGATCGTTTCTACTGGCGACCCCGTGCCGGAGGCGAAGCTAAGGGCATGACGACGAACTCGGTTCCTCAGGGTCAGACCACCAGCCAGAGCCCCCTCTCCAGCCTCAAGCCGCTGCTCGTGGACGTGGCGGTGCCGATCGGGTCGTACTACCTGCTCAAGGGCGCCTTCGGGATGAGCACCTTCGCGGCGCTCGCCTGGAGCAGCGTGGTGCCGGCGTTGCGGACCGTGTGGAGCACGGTCAAGGAGCGGCAGACCAACGGGCTCGCCGCCCTGATCCTCGTGGTGAACGTCGTCGGGCTGGCCCTGAGCTTCGTCTCCGGTGACCCGCGGCTGATGCTCGCCAAGGACGGCGCGGTCAGCAGCACCGTCGGGATCGGGATCCTGGTGTCGGTGGCGCTCGGGAAGCCGATGATGACCGCCGGTGTGAAGCCCTTCCTGGTCAAGGGGGATGCCGCCAAGGCCGGCGCGTGGGATCGGCTGGCGGACGGGACCGCTGCGCGGTCGGCGGCCTTCCGGCGGTACGAGCGGATCAACTCCGTCGTGTGGGGTGTGGCGCTGCTCGCTGAGTGCGTCGCGCGGGTTGTGGGGGCGTACACCATCCCCGTGGACACGATGGTGTGGCTCGGCACCGTCTTCCTGATCGGGGCGATCGTGCTCGCCATGGTGGTCAGCGGTGGGCTTGCCACCGAGCCCATGGAGCAGCTGGTCCGCGACGAGGCCAAGGCCGGTGCCGAGGCCGCCCGGGCCGAGCTCGCTCTCGCCTAGTAAGCGCTCACGTAAGACGTCACGTAAGACCGCTCAGCAAGACCGCTCAGTAAGACCGAAGGTAAAGCTGAAGGAAATTCATCTTTGGCTGGATCTACCCACAGGTAGCCAGGGGCCCTACGCTCGCCGCCATGACAGATGTGCTGCGGCGCGGTAGGGCCTCCTTGGCGTTCAGTTTCCTCGTTCAGGGCGCCACCTTCGCCCTCCTGGTGACCCGTATCCCGGCCATCCAGGACCGGTACGGCGTCTCCGACGCGCTCCTGCCCGCCTTCCTGGCCGCCGTGCCCATCCTGGCCGGCGTCGGCAGTGTGACGACCGAGCAGTTGGTGAAGCGAATACGGCCCAGTCTGCTGCTGCGCTGCCTCCAGCCCGTGGTGATGCTGGCACTGGTCGGCGTCGGGTCGGGCGACCAGCTGGTCGAACTGGGCATCGCGCTCGCCGCGTTCGGGCTCGCCGTGGGCGGGCTGGACGCCTCGATGAACATGCTGGGGGTGAGCCTCCAGCGGGAGTACGGGCGCAGCATCATGCTCAGCTTCCATGCCGCGTTCAGCCTGGGCGGCATTGTCGGGGCCTCGCTGGCCTGGGTGGGGGCGCACTGGCATCTCGCGCTGTGGGTGCTGTACCTGCCGGTCGTGGCGGTCCTGCTGCCGGCCGTGCTGGTGGGAAGCCGCTGGTATGTCGACGGGGACGCCTCCACCGCCGTAGCGGAGAAGGAGGGTGCCGGGGGGCAGGGCGTCGTCTTCAAGCTGCTGCTGCCGCTCTGCCTCGTCATGACCTTCGCCTACATCGGCGACTCGACCGTCTCCAACTGGAGCGCCAAGTATCTGAAGGACGTGCTGGGGAGCTCCGAGCAGCTGTCCACCGTGCCGTACAACGTGTACATGGTGACCACGCTGATCGGGCGGTCGCTGGGGGACTCGGGTGTACGGCGGTTCGGGGCCGCCACGGTCGTGCGGCTGGGGGCGCTGGTGGCGGCGCTCGGGTTCGCGGTGGTGGCCGTGGCGCCAGGGGCCTGGGTCGGGATGCTGGGGTTCACGCTGCTGGGGCTCGGGCTGTGTGTGCTGGTGCCGCAGACCTTCGCGGCAGCCGGGCGGTTGTTCCCGAACGCCTCCGACGCCGCCGTCGCTCGGCTGAACGTCTTCAACTACGTGGGGTTCCTGATCGGGTCGCCGCTCGTCGGCGCGCTGGGCGACACCTGGAGCTATCGCGGGGCCATGCTCGTCCCGATGGTGTTGGTGCTGGTGACCCTGGTGTACGCCCGCTCGTTCGCGCCTCCGTCGGACCGATACGGTGGCGGGCATGAGCGGCCGCGCACAGCTGATGTGGGACGAGGCAGTAACGGGCTATGACTTCGGTCCGGACCATCCGATGGATCCGGTCCGGCTCGCGCTGACCCGGCATCTTGTCGATGCCTTCGGGCTGGACAAGGACGTCGAGGTGGTGGCGGCGAAGCCCGCCGGGGAGTCGACGCTGCGGCTGGTCCACCGGGAGGACTACATCG
This sequence comes from Streptomyces sp. NPDC001617, assembly GCF_053596855.1. Lineage (NCBI taxonomy): Bacteria > Bacillati > Actinomycetota > Actinomycetes > Kitasatosporales > Streptomycetaceae > Streptomyces > Streptomyces sp. NPDC001617. Next base: position 14,347 of record NZ_JBSFHA010000141.1, on the reverse strand, counting down.
AGGCCGTGAAGGCGGCCTCGGCGGATCCGGAGGCGGCCCGGGGGGCGTACGGGATCGGGACGATGGACGATCCCGCCTTCGCCGGGATGCATGACGTGTCCGCGATGATCGCGGGGCAGTCGGTGGGGGCCGCGGAGGCCGTGTGGCGCGGAGAGGCGCTGCACGCCGTGAACTTCGCCGGCGGGCTGCACCACGCGATGCCGGGGGGCGCGTCCGGGTTCTGCATCTACAACGACGCCTCGCTGGCGATCGCCCGGCTGCTGGAGCTGGGGGCCGAGCGGGTCGCGTACATCGATGTGGACGTCCATCACGGGGACGGCGTGCAGGCCGCCTTCTGGGAAGATCCGCGTGTCCTGACCATCTCGCTGCACGAGCATCCGCGGACGCTGTTCCCGCAGACCGGCTGGCCGGAGGAGACCGGGGCGGATGCGGCCGAGGGATCGGCCGTGAATGTCGCGCTGCCCGCCGGGACCGGGGACGCGGGGTGGCTGCGGGCCTTCCATGCCGTCGTGCCGGAACTCATCGCCGATTTCCGGCCGCAGGTGCTGGTGACCCAGCACGGCGCCGACACGCACTTCGAGGACCCGCTCGCGCACCTCGCGGTGTCGCTGGATGCCCAGCGGGCCGTGCAGGTCGCCTGCCATGAGCTCGCGCACGAGTACGCCGACGGGCGGTGGATCGCGCTGGGCGGCGGCGGATATGCGGTGGTCGAGGTCGTGCCGCGGTCGTGGACGCATCTCGTGGCCATCGCCGCGGGACGGGAGATCGAGCCGGAGGCGGTGATCCCGGAGGGCTGGCGGCAGGAAGTCTTCGCGCGGACACGGCAGTTGGCGCCGGCCCGGATGACGGACGGGCGGTGGCCCGTGTCCTACGCCGAGTGGGAGGCGGGGTACGACCCCGCGGACCGGCTGGACCAGGCGGTGCTGGCGACTCGACGGGCGGTGTTCCCGCTGCGGGGGCTGCTGGCCTGACCGGGAGGCGACGGTGACCGCACGCACCTTGCCGGCGTCCTTGTTACGCCAACTGTGCGGTGTTTGCCCGTTCGTGTGGCCGCGCCCAGCACGGTCCGCCACCATCGCAGACGTGTTGAGCACCGGAGCCCTGCGCGCCCATCTGCTGGCCGCCCGTCTCGCCGGGCCGGTCGCCACCTCCCGTGAGGAGAGCCTCCGGAGCTACCGGCTCTTCGCCGCTCGCGACCCCCGCGTGCTGATCGGACTCGATCCCGAATGGACATGGAATGAGCGGGATCTGATCAAATTAATGGCCGATAAGTGCGGAGTTTCGTCCGATCCGCACCATGTATCCGGTCATGATGTGATCGATCCGGAGCGGACGTTGACCGCTCTGGACGCCTTCGCCGAGCGGCTCGCCGCTGCGGCCCAGCGCAGCGCACCTGTGCTCCTGGGGACCGGCCATCCGCACCGTCTGCTCGGGTTCTACGCCGCGCTTGCGGACGCGCTGTCGGCGGCGGGATGTACCGTCCTCACTCCCGCGCATGGTCGCTGTGTCGACATAGTGACCCGGTTCGGTCTACGCACGTACAACCTTGACTACGTACAAGGAGTCGCCCTCGTCCGTGAACCAGGGACGCCGAGCCCCGGTTGTGCGACCGGCGTACACACGCATTCACCGCTCCCGGTTCGCTTTGCGCTGGCCGCGGCCGTGGAGGCCGGCGGGCCGCTGCCCGAGCTTGTCGTCGGAGACCACGGATGGGTCTGCGGAGCAGGTCAGCTGGGGTTTGAGGCCATTGGTCTGGCGGATACTGATGACCCCGCGCTCTTTGTGGGGGAGGCTGAGGGGGTCGTGTCCGTAGTCGTTCCACTTGATGACGCTGTGCGGTCTGATTACTACCGGCCGCTTACCCGCTACGTACTCAATCGAGCGTGTCTGTCACAGTAGGCCGCCGATGGGTGCACCTCTTCCCCACTCGCATCACCCGCCCCTACATTGGGGAGTGAGCACGCAGCGACGAAGAGTCACCGGAAGGGGAAGCCGGTGACCGTCGAGTGCGGAAGGTTCAGGTGTGTCATGGCTGCTGAGCAGAGGCCTCTGAGCGAGGTTCAGTTCCTTACCGTGGCGGAGGTCGCCTCGGTGATGCGAGTGTCGAAGATGACCGTGTACCGGTTGGTGCACAGCGGTCATCTGCCCGCGATCAGGGTGGGGCGGTCCTTCCGCGTCCCCGAGAACGCGGTTCACGAGTACCTCCGCGAGAGCTATGTGGGGGTGGAAACCGCCTGACGACGGTGGTCCGGGGGGATCCTCAGGGCACTTCGGGATCTCCCTTGACCTCTCGATTACGACCTCAGCGCTCGGACGGGTAGGCTGGCCCCTTGTAGGTCGTATGGGCCCCGGCGCCCAGCACCGAGTGATGAGAAGTGAGCGAGGGTAGTCGTGGGCTCTGTTATCAAGAAGCGGCGCAAGCGGATGGCTAAGAAGAAGCACCGCAAGCTGCTCAAGCGCACGCGCGTTCAGCGTCGTAACAAGAAGTAAGGCGACGCGGCGAAAGCAAGCGTGTTTTGTGGCCCCCCACCGCTGCGGTGGGGGGCCACACGCATTCAGGGGTCGGTTCACGGGAACTCCGCGAGCCTACGCACTGTTTCACATGGCTTGGTCTGATCGTACGTCTGTGCATGTCGTCACTTCGTGCATTGGGTGGTCATCACAGCGCAACATCGACCCGCTAAGTTGGCCACACACGGGGAACACGGCAGGCTACGACTGTTCGGACCGTCTCGAAGGAAGGCGTTGATCTTGGGCAAGGTCGTGCTCGTGACCGGAGTGGCCCGCAGGCTGGGGGGCCGGTTCGTACGACGGATCCAGCGTGACCCGCAGGTGGACCGGGTCATCGGCGTGGACGCGATCCCTCCCGAGCACCATCTCGGAGGCGCGGAGTTCATCCAGGCCGACATCCGGCAGCCGACCATCGCGCGGGTACTCGCCGAGACGGGCGCCGACACGGTCGTACACCTGGATGTGACGGCTATGGCGCTCGGCAGCGGCAGCCGGACCACGGTCAAGGAGACCAACGTCATCGGCACCATGCAGCTGCTCGGTGCCTGTCAGAAGTCGCCGACGGTCAAGCGGCTGGTGGTGAAGTCCAGCACGAACGTCTACGGCTCCGCGCCGCGCGATCCCGGCGTCTTCACCGAGACGACCCCGCCCAAGTCCCTGCCCTCCGGCGGCTTCGCCAAGGACACGGTCGAGGTCGAGGGCTATGTACGGGGCTTCGCGCGCCGGCGGCCCGATGTGGCCGTCTGTGTGCTGCGGTTCGCCAACATCCTGGGGCCCGCCGCCGACACCCCGCTCGCCTCGTACTTCGCGCTGCCCGTCCTGCCGACCGTGTTCGGCTACGACCCGCGGCTGCAGTTCGTGCACGAGGACGACGTGATGGAGGTGCTGCGGATCGCCTCGCACGAACCGGAGCGGGGCACCCTCAACAGCGGCACCTTCAACATCGCCGGCGACGGCGTCCTGCTGCTGTCGCAGTGCTCGCGGCGGCTCGGCAAGCCGACCGTGCCCCTGCTGCTGCCGGCCGTCAACTGGGCCGGCTCGCTGGTGCGCACGCTGGGCGTGACCGACTTCTCGCCCGAGCAGATCCGGCTGCTGACCCACGGTCGGGTCGTGGCGACCCAGCAGATGCGCGAGACGCTCGGGTTCCGGCCCAAGTACACGACGGCCGAGACCTTCGCGGACTTCGCCCGCAGTCACGGCCCCGGACTGCTGCCGCCGGAGGCCCTCGCGGGGGCCGTGGACCGGATCGCCGCACTGCCCGCCCTGGGCGGTGGCCACCCCCCGACGCAGAGCGCCAACTGAGGAGCGCATCAACGATGGCGGATGCCAAGGTCATTCCGTTCGACGACGACCGGTCCCGCGGGAGCGCCGTACCTCGGCCGCCGCGGCGCCGTGGCGCGGGGAGCCGACGCAAGACCACCACCGAACCCGCGCTGGTCGGCGACGTACAGCCCCTGCCCAGCAGGGCGCCCGCGCAGGATGATGTTCCCGTGACGCGTGAGGAACAGCAGCCCGAGAGGCCGCACGACGAGGGCGGCCTGGAGCGGCGCATCGCGCACGGGCTGGACTTCCTGCGCCGCCGGCTCACCGGTGACTACGAGGTCGACGACTTCGGTTACGACGAGGAGCTGACCGACCAGGTTCTGATGTCGCTGCTGCGGCCGGTGTACGAGAAGTACTTCCGGGTCGAGGTGAAGGGCATCGAGAACATCCCGAGCGAGGGCGGCGCGCTGATCGTCTCCAACCACTCGGGGACGCTGCCGATGGACGGCCTGATGATGCAGGTCGCCGTCCACGACAACCACCCGGCCGGCCGCCATCTCCGTCTCCTCGCCGCCGACCTGGTCTTCATGCTGCCGGTCGTCAACGAACTGGCCCGCAAGCTCGGGCACACCCTGGCCTGCGCGGAGGACGCCGAACGCCTCCTCGGCCAGGGAGAGTTGGTCGGGGTCATGCCGGAGGGCTTCAAGGGCATCGGCAAGCCGTTCTCCGAGCGCTACAAGCTCCAGCGCTTCGGCCGCGGCGGCTTCGTCTCCACGGCCCTGCGCAAGGGCACCCCGATCATCCCGTGCTCGATCGTGGGTGCGGAGGAGATCTACCCGATGATCGGCAACGCGAAGACCCTCGCCCGGGTCCTGGGCTTCCCGTACTTCCCCCTCACGCCCACCTTCCCGTGGCTGGGCCCCCTGGGCGCGATCCCGCTCCCCACCAAGTGGACGATCCAGTTCGGCGAACCCATCCTCACGGACGGCTACCCCCCGGAGGCCGCCGAGGACCCGATGCTGATGTTCAACCTGACGGATCAGGTCAGGGAACAGATCCAGCACACGCTGTACAAGCTGTTGGTGCAGCGGCGGTCGGTGTTCTTCTGAGTTCGTGGATACGACGGTGGGGGCGCCCTTCTCAGAAGGGCGCCCCCACCGTCGTACCGCCGCCTTACGAGCTCGAGTTCCCGTCGATGCCGAGGCCCGGCAGGAGGCCCGGGAGCAGGGGCGGGATGGTGACGTCCGGGTTGGCGGACGGGGAGCTGCTCGTGGACGGAGAGGCGGTGCCGCTCGTCTTGGGTGGATCGAGCAGGCCGCCGGTGTTGCCGCCGAGCAGCCCGTCGTTGCCGGTGGACGCCGACTTGCTGGGGTCGGCGGAGTGGCCGCCCTCGGAGGTGCCGTCGCCCGTGCCGGGGTGTGTCGTGCCGCGGTCGGAGCCGGAGGTGCCGGTCGACGCCGTGCCCGAACCGTGCCTGCCGGAGCCGCCGCCCGGGGTGGGAGGCTGCTGGGGCAGCAGGGACTGCAGCGGGGCGACCTCTTGGTCTATGGCGTCGAAGACCGACGAGACCTCCTGGCTGACGTCCCCGAGCTGGAGCGGGAGCCTGTCGCGCAGGGCGCCCCAGGCCTCGCGGTGCGAGCGGGAGAAGGCGGAGAGGGCCTGGATGGGGCCCAGGGAGTTCGGGTCCCGCTCGTACGCCTCGTGCAGCAGGCGGTGGCCCTCGGAGGCGTCGTGCGTCACGCCCGACAGCGTGCGACGGATCTCGCCGACCGACTCGTGGTCGAGGTGACCGCCGCGGCCGCGCTCCATCAGCCGACGGGCCTCGTTGAGCCGGGTCGAGGCGAGATCCAGATAGGCCTGGCCCTGCTGGTCGGCGCCCTCGGTGAGGTAGTTGAGCTTGAAGTCCTCGATGCCGCGCTTGAGGCCGTAGAGCGAGTCACCGGGCAGCGCGTCCGAGCTGGCAGCGGCGACTCCGCCGAAGGCTCCCGCCGCGACGCCGACGCTCAGCCCGCCCGCGGCGAGGCCCTTGGTCAGCCGGGAACGCGGTCGCAGCTTGCCCAGCGGGCTCGCCCGATGCGTGCCCCGGGCACGGTGGGAGCGCTGCTCCGGTACCGAAGGGTCCGCCGCCTCGCCACCAGCGCCCTCCCGCAGCATGGCCTCGAACGCGGCCACGAGCTGGGCCCGCTGGACGACCTTGACCTCGGGGTCCAGCTCCGGCTTGGGCAGCGCGTCGAGGCCGACCGCGAGGGCCAACAGCTCGGTCTGCCCGGTCCGTTCCGCACTGGGCGGTGCCGGTGGGGATCCTTCGGACCGCTCAGCCGCCGTGTCCCGGTCGGGCTGCTCGTCCAGGGCCTGGGCGAAGGCGTTCGCCCGCCGGTGCGCCGATACGTTCGCGATCACTGGCGGCACCTCCTCTCGTCATGACGGTCGACTCCCCAGGGGGTCCTGAGGGTTGCACGCTCTGGACACATCCACACGATCGAGTGATCGGAGACGGCCAGGGAGTGACCACAGGGAGCCTGCATCCCGCACAACGAGTGGCGTGGCACTTGGGTTACGGACGACGGATGATCGGATCGGGAAGTCAACGGACTTTCACTGACGGTGAGTTGGGCATCGCGGAGCGTGTGCTGTCCCGGCTGCTGTCCCGGCTGTCGTCCTGACGGTCGGCTCAGCGGGCGTCGTCCGGCAGGAGGCGGGCGAGGGTGCGGACGGCCCGGTACTGGAGCGTCTTGATGGCGCCCTCGTTCTTGCCCATCACGCGCGCGGTCTCGGCGACGGACAGCCCCTGCAGGAAGCGCAGGGTCACGCACTCCTGCTGCTGGGGGTTGAGCCGGCGTACGGCGTCCAGCAGCGCGGCGTTCGACAGGGACTCCAGGACGGAGTCCTCCGGGGAGCGCTCGACCTCGTTGGCGTCGAGCATCTCGCCGGTGGTCACTTCCAGTCGGAAACGGCTCGACTTGAAGTGGTCGGCGACCAGATTGCGCGCGATCGTGACCAGCCAGGCGCCGAAGTCGCGGCCCTGCCAGGTGAACGTGCCGATGCGGCGCAGGGCGCGCAGGAACGTCTCGCTGGTGAGGTCCTCGGCGGTGGCCTTTCCGCCGACGCGGTAATAGATGTACCGGTAGACGGTGTCGCTGTACTGGTCGTAGAGGCGTCCGAAGGCGTCGGCCTCGCCGGCCTGGGCGCGCTCGACCAGGTCCATCATCCGGGCGCTGTCGCTGTCGGCGGCGGGGCGGCGGGTGGTGGGGGCGCCGGTGGTGCGACCCCGTCTGCCGACGGCGGCGCTGCCCTCGGCAAGGGCGTAGCACGGGCCGGCGGGGGCGGCTGTTGCTACGGCGAGGACGGGGACGGCGTACGCGGTGGGGACGAAGCCGCGCAACAGGTCTTGGACCGTTGCGCGCAGCGTAGCCAGGCCCGAGGCGTCAACCCCGACGTGTGGGTACACGGGACTCCCAGAGGCAGAGCTTCCATCACGTGCAGTACGGAACCATTCACCCGTCGTAGCGACGGAAGGGTGCCGGATTGCGTCTGAGGAGAATAACGCTTCGTACAGGCGCTGCTACACCGAGTTGCTCAAAACTTCGATTACGTCGCTTCTGTAACCGAATGAGGCAGCGTGAACTGCCGGAGGGTGACCGGTTGTTGATCAGATGGGATCGAGTTTCGGTCGGGTCCGGGGCGTGTTGTGGCTGTGCGCCGACAAGAGGGCAGCACGAAGAGTGACAGGGGCGAGTGGGGGACTTCTTGGATTTCGGGCGCGGGTCGGCTACCGGCGGCGGCGATGCAGTGCGATCGCGGCCGCAGTGCCTCCGGCTACCGCGCCCACTCCCGCTGCCGCCGGGATGCCGACCTTCGCGGCCTTCCTGCCCGTTCGGTAGTCCCGGAGGCGCCAGTCCAGTTGCCTCGCGTGCTTGCGGAGCTTGGAGTCCGGGTTGATGGCGTAGGGGTGGCCCACCAGGGACAGCATGGGGATGTCGTTGTGGCTGTCGCTGTAGGCGGCGCAGCGGGTGAGGTCGAGGCCCTCGGCTGCGGCCAGGGCTCGGACCGCCTCTGCTTTCGCGGGGCCGTGCAGGGGTTCGCCGACGAGCTTGCCCGTGTAGACGCCGTCCACCGATTCGGCGACCGTGCCGAGGGCGCCGGTGAGACCGAGGCGGCGGGCGATCACCTGGGCGATCTCCACCGGGGCCGCTGTGACCAGCCACACCTTCTGGCCCGCGTCCAGGTGAGCCTGGGCCAGGGCTCGGGTGCCGGGCCAGATGCGCTCGGCCATGTACTCGTCGTAGATCTCCTCGCCGATCGACTGCAGTTCGGCGACGCGGTGGCCCTGGACGATGGAGAGGGCCGAGTCGCGGGCCTCCTGCATGTGTTCGGGGTCCTCGACGCCGGCGAGGCGGAACCACGCCTGCTGCCAGGCGAACTTGGCGAGGTCGCGGGTCTCGAAGAACTTCCGCTTGTACAGGCCTCGGCCGAAGTGGAAGAGGGCAGCGCCCTGCATCACGGTGTTGTCGAGGTCGAAGAAGGCGGCAGCCTTGTCGTCACCGAGCACCGGGAACTCCGGTTCCTCCTGGGGGACGTCCTGCGACGACTTGCGCGCTGCCTCCGCCGAGGCCTCGCCTGCCAACACGCTTCGCGCCGTGGCGGAGCGCCTACGGGGAGTGAGCCATCCAAGAGCGGCCATGACCGTGAGCATAGCCATTTTGTTCGGTGGCTTCGGAGTCGAGAGGTTTGGAGGCTGTGAACTCTCCGCGACTGTGTCGTTAAACAAGCGGGACAATGGCCGACATGGCTCCCATCTTCCGGCGCAAGCCCGCCCCGTATGAGCGATTGGTCACTCTTGTCGGCAAACCCGACTGTCATCTGTGCGAGGACGCACGGGTGGTGGTGGAGAAGGTCTGCGGTGAACTCGGCGTCCCCTGGGAGGAAAAGGACATCACCCAGGACAAGGCGCTCCACGACGCGTACTGGGAGCAGATCCCGGTGGTGCTCGTCGACGGCCGGCAACACACCTTCTGGCGGGTGGACGAGGGTCGCCTCCGCAAAGAACTGACCGAGTAGTACAAGGCCGTACGGAACGTCGCTTAGGATCGGAGGCGGTCTGGTCTTGGGGGGCGGGATTCACGAGGAGTGTGTCGGTTTTGCCCTCTGGGATACGCCTGAGACGCGTGTGCGTGACCCCGGTCACGTTGGCCGGGCAAATCGGACACCATCTTTGTGCACGCGTTCACAAAGACATAGCCTGCTGTCGACGGGGCGGTCTGGGTACGTGTGACCGCCTGCAGCCCCGCTCTACCCGCAGGAGCACCGTGGCAACTGGCCGAACTCACCGACCGGCGACCCGTAGCCGAGGGATTCCCGAGGCCACCGTCGCCAGGCTTCCGCTGTACCTACGAGCCCTGACCGCACTGTCGGAGCGCTCGGTACCCACGGTTTCCTCCGAGGAACTCGCGGCCGCCGCGGGGGTCAACTCCGCGAAGCTGCGCAAGGACTTCTCGTATCTGGGGTCGTACGGCACCCGCGGCGTGGGATACGACGTCGAGTATCTCGTCTACCAGATCTCCCGTGAGCTCGGGCTCACCCAGGACTGGCCGGTCGTCATCGTCGGTATCGGCAACCTCGGCGCGGCGCTGGCCAATTACGGCGGGTTCGCCTCACGTGGCTTCCGGGTCGCGGCTCTCATCGACGCCGATCCGGCGATGGCCGGCAAGCCGGTCGCGGGCATCCCTGTGCAGCACACCGACGACCTCGAGAAGATCATCGAGGACAACGGCGTGAGCATTGGCGTGATCGCGACCCCCGCCGGAGCCGCCCAGCAGGTCTGCGACCGGCTCGTCGCCGCCGGGGTCACCTCCATCCTGAACTTCGCGCCGACCGTGCTGACCGTCCCGGACGGCGTCGACGTACGCAAGGTCGACCTCTCCATCGAGCTGCAGATCCTCGCCTTCCACGAGCAGCGCAAGGCCGGTGAGGAGAGCGCCGCCGGGACCGACGGTTCCGGGCCGGTCGCCGCCACGCGCAAGGAGTCCGCCGAGCAGGGGCCCGACGGGGACGTACCCGCCGTGATGCCGGCATGAGTCTCCTCGTCGTCGGGCTGAGCCATCGCAGCGCGCCGGTCAGTGTCCTGGAGCGGGCCACATTGAGCGTGGACGCGCAGGTCAAGCTGTTGCAGGACACGGTCGCCGCGGAGCCGGCCGCGGAGGCCGCGGTGCTGGCCACCTGCAACCGCATCGAGCTGTACGCCGACGTGGACAAGTTCCACGCGGGTGTCGCCGAGCTGTCCACGCTGCTGGCCCAGCACAGCGGGGTGGGGCTGGACGAGCTCACGCCGTATCTGTACGTCCACTACGAGGACCGGGCGGTTCACCACCTGTTCTCGGTGGCGTGCGGGCTCGACTCGATGGTCGTCGGGGAAGGGCAGATCCTCGGGCAGATCAAGGACTCGCTGGCCAAGGCGCAGGAGCTGCACACGGCCGGGCGGCTGCTCAACGACCTCTTCCAGCAGGCTCTGCGGGTCGGCAAGCGCGCGCACTCCGAGACCGGGATCGACCGGGCCGGGCAGTCGCTGGTCACCTTCGGGTTGGAGCAGCTGGCTGCGGGGGCCGACGTCCGGTCGTGGGCCGACGGGAAGAAGGCGCTGGTCATCGGGGCCGGGTCGATGTCCTCGCTGGCCGCGGCGACGCTGGCGCGGGCCGGGGTGGGCGAGGTGGTGATCGCCAACCGGACGGCTGATCGGGCCGAGCGGCTCGCCGCCCTGCTCGGAGAGCAGTACGGACACAACCTGACGGACGGTGACGACCCGGACGTGGTGGCCCGCGCGATACCGATGGATGCGGTGCCGGGCGAGCTGACACGTGCCGATGTCGTGGTGTCTTGTACGGGTGCGACGGGGCTTGTCCTGACGGCTGGGGCTGTGGCCACGGCGGTGCGGGGCCGTGTGGCCGAGGGCTCGCCGGACGTTGGTGCCGGCCGGGGCCGGGACGCGCGACCCGGCGCCGGCGGGGTGCCGCCCGTCCTCGGGTCGGCAGCCGCCCCGGGCGGCACGAACGCCCGCGGCTCGGAGACCGGTCCCGGCGCTGAGGAGAACTGTCCCCTCGACCTGCCCGCCCTCTCCTCGGCCCCCGGTTTCTCCGTGCTCGGTGAAGCCGCTGTGGCCGGGATGGCCGCCTCCGAGCTTGAGCAGCATGCCGCCTGGGTGGACAACGCGCCCGGGCCGCAGACCTCCGGTCCGGCCACCCTCCTCGACCCCGCCGCCGAAGCCGACGTCATCGCCGCGCTCGCCGCGAGTGTCGCCACTGTCGGGCGGATTCCTGAGCGTCGTAAGCCCGAACCCGTCGTCGAGCCTCCGCGGCCCGCGCCCGTGCTCTTCCTGCTCGACCTCGCCATGCCCCGTGACATCGACGCGGCCGTGCATCGGATCGCCGGGGTGCGGCTGGTGGACATCGAGTCGCTCGCCGAGGCATCCGCGGACGCTCCGATGGCCGCCGACGTCGACCAGGTGCGGCGGATCGTGGCCGATGAGGTCGCTGCTTTCGGGGCGGCGCTGCGGACCGCGCACATCACGCCGACCGTCGTGGCCCTGCGGACCATGGCCGCCGATGTCGTGTCCCAAGAGATCGCGCGGCTGGAGGGGCGGCTGCCCGGCCTCGACGACAAGCACCGCGCCGAGATCGCACAGACCGTGAAGCGGGTCGTGGACAAGTTGCTGCACGCCCCGACCGTGCGGGTCAAGCAGCTGGCCGCCGAGCCGGGTGGGGCGGGGTACGCCGATGCCCTGCGGACCCTGTTCGACCTCGACCAGGAGGCGGTCGACGCCGTCTCCCGGGCCGATCGCGCCGACGACGAATCTGAGAACAGCAAGAACCGAGGGCCAGCATGAGTAGCAAGGCACTGAGGCTCGGGACCAGGCGAAGCAGACTCGCCATGGCCCAGTCCGGGCAAGTCGCGGACGCCGTGAGCCAGGTGACCGGACGGCCCGTCGAGCTCGTCGAGATCACCACCTACGGCGACACGTCCCGTGAGCACCTCGCGCAGATCGGCGGCACGGGTGTCTTCGTGACCGCGCTGCGGGACGCGCTGCTGCGGGGTGAGGTCGACTTCGCGGTTCATTCGCTCAAGGACCTGCCCACCGCGCAGCCCGAGGACCTGGCGCTGGCCGCCATACCGGAGCGCGAGGACCCGAGGGACGTCATCGTCGCCCGGGACGCGCTGAAGTTCACCGACCTGCCCCGCGGGGCGCGCATCGGGACCGGTTCGCCCCGGCGGATGGCCCAGTTGAACGCGTATGCGCGCGGCCATGGGCTGGACATCGAGACCGTGCCGATCCGGGGGAACGTCGACACCCGGATCGGGTATGTGCGGGAGGGCGAGCTCGACGCGGTCGTCCTCGCCGCCGCCGGCCTCAGCCGCCTCGGGCGGATCGACGACGTGACCGACTTCCTGTCGGTCGACACCGTTTTGCCCGCCCCCGGCCAGGGGGCACTGGCGATCGAGTGTGCCGCGGACAACGCGGACCTGATCGCGGCGCTCGGGGAACTCGACGACCCGTTCACACGGGCCGCCGTGACCGCCGAGCGGTCACTGCTCGCCGCCCTGGAGGCCGGTTGCAGCGCCCCTGTGGGCGCGCTGGCCGACCTTCTGGCCGACGGGCAGATTGTCAAGGAAATGCGCCTGCGCGGGATAGTCGGCACGACCGACGGTTCGCGTACGGTGCAGCTGTCCACCACCGGTCCCGTGCCCGAGACATACGACCAGGCGATGGCGCTCGGTCGCGAACTCGCTGCCGAGATGCTTGCCCAGGGCGCGGCCGGTCTGATGGGGGAGCGAGCACATTGAGCCCCACCACCCTTCCCACCGGCCTCGATCACGGGCACGTCACCTTCCTGGGTGCCGGACCCGGGGATCCGGGACTGCTGACTCTGCGCGCCGTGGAGGCGCTGGCGAACGCGGACGTCCTCGTCGCCGAGCACGACGTGCTCGACGTGGTGCGTCAGCACGCCAGACTGGGCGTCGCCGAGGTGCACACGGACGGGGGTCCTTCGTCGGACCCGCTTCCGGGCACGGGCGCACCTCAGCTGGCGGTTGTTGACGGCGCGTCAACAACCGCTGGGGTCCCCGCGGTACGGGATGCCGCACATCTTGTCATGGAGGCCGCGCGGGGCGGCAGGCGGGTCGTCCGTGCGGTGTCCGGGGACCCCGGGCTCGACGCGTACGCCGCCGAGGAGATGCTCGCCTGCGCTCGCGCCGGTGTGCCTTTCGAAGTCGTGCCGGGTGTCGCCGCGGCCGTGGGCGTGCCCGCGTACGCCGGTGTGCCGCTGCGGGACGCGCAGGGCGCGGACGTGCGGTTCGTGGACGCGCGGACGGCTTCGGACCGCTGCTGGACGGAGGTGGGTGTGTCGGACGGGACCGTGGTCGTCTCCACGACGCTCGACTCCGTGGGCGCGGCCGCGGGCGAACTGGTGTCCGCCGGGCGCAAGCCCGACACGCCGATCACCGTCACCGTGGCCGGCACGACCACGCGTCAGCGCACCTGGACCGCGACCCTCGGGACCATCGCCCAGACGCTGAAGCAGGCCAAGGTGCTGCCCTCGCCCGAGGGCGGTCGGCCGGTGATAGTCGTGGTCGGTGAGCGTTCGGCCGCCGCCCAGCGCGACCAGCTGTCGTGGTTCGAGTCCAAGCCGCTGTTCGGCTGGAAGGTGCTCGTGCCGCGTACGAAGGAGCAGGCGGTGTCGCTCTCCGACCAGCTGCGGTCCTACGGGGCCGTGCCGCACGAGGTCCCGACGATCGCCGTCGAGCCGCCGCGGACGCCCCAGCAGATGGAACGTGCCGTCAAGGGGCTGGTGACCGGGCGGTACGAGTGGATCGCCTTCACGTCGGTCAACGCGGTGAAGGCGGTTCGGGAGAAGTTCGAGGAGTACGGGCTCGACGCGCGTGCTTTCGCGGGGATCAAGGTCGCCGCGGTCGGAGAACAGACGGCGAAGGCGCTGGTCGCCTTTGGTGTGAAGCCGGATCTGGTGCCGAGCGGGGAGCAGTCGGCCGCGGGGCTGTTGGAGGACTGGCCGCCTTACGACCCCGTCTTCGATCCGATCGACCGGGTGTTCCTGCCCCGTGCGGACATCGCCACCGAGACCCTGGTCGCCGGACTGATCGAGCTGGGCTGGGAGGTCGACGACGTCACGGCTTATCGGACGGTCCGCGCCTCGCCGCCGCCGGCGGAGACCCGTGAGGCGATCAAGGGCGGTGGCTTCGACGCGGTGCTGTTCACCTCGTCCTCGACGGTCCGCAACCTGGTGGGGATCGCGGGGAAGCCGCACAACGTGACGGTGATCGCGTGTATCGGTCCGGCGACGGCCAAGACGGCCGAGGAGCATGGGCTGCGGGTCGATGTCATGGCTCCGGAGCCGTCGGTGCAGAAGCTGGCGGAGGCGTTGGCGGACTTCGGGCTGAAGCGGCGCGCTGCCGCTGTGGAGGCGGGGGACGCGGTGACGCGGCCGAGTGAGCGGAGGCCGGGGGCTCGGCGTCGTCGTACGACCTGAGGCGGGTGGGGGTGCGCGTCCCTGGGGGCGGCGCCCCCAGG
>NZ_JBSFHA010000140.1:0-17407 GCF_053596855.1 Streptomyces sp. NPDC001617 | reverse complement strand
GTGTTCAGGTTCGGACTGCCCAGCGGATCCCCTGGACTCGCACCACCCGGAAGCGTGGGTGTCACCGGACTGGGCCCGCCTGTGTTCAGGTTCGGGCCCCCCAGCGGATCCCCCGGACTCGCACCACCCGGAAGCGTGGGTGTCACCGGAACCGGCACGGTCGGCGACGTGAAGTTGTTGAGAGGACCCGGGTCGGTCGGCATCGGGGGCAGTGCGCCACCACCATCACCGGTCGTCGGTGTGATGCCCGTCGGGGAGACCTGGTTCAGCATGCGCGTCTCGACGGAGTAGTGACCCGCCAGCGTGTGCAGCACCCTGCGCATGTCGTCCGTCATCATCTGGACGATCTTCGGGCTCTGGCTGACCGGGACCAGCCCGTTCTTCATCGGCTTGATGCCGATTTTCAGCGCCTGCTGCGCGTACCAGTTGTCGATGGTGATGATGTTCGCCTGGGCGACCGCGAGTTGGTTCCCCGCGTCGACGAGGGTCTGCGCGACCGATTCGCCCGTGCTCCCCCCGGCGAGCGCCTTGGTGCTGGCAGCCACCTGACTGGAGAACGTCTGCATCATGTCCATGAAGGCATCCGCCGCAGCGCCCTTCCACGGCGAGTCGTCGTTGCCCGCCAGTGCCTGGGCCTGCGCGACCAGGTTCTCGGAGACCATCTGCAGAACGTCATGCACGTACTGGAACGTGTCACCGGCGTCGTAGAGACTTTGCGGGGAGGCCACGGTGTGCGCCCGGTCCACCTCGTTCTGCTGGGACAGGTTAGAACCACCGACGATGACCGCCTCGATCTGTTTCCAGTCCCAGCTGTCGTAGTCGCTCGCCGACCCCATGACAGAGTTGTTGCCGAATATCCCGGAGGTGTTCGTCTCCTGCTTGGTGTTGCCGGAGTCGTAGTTCTTCTTGGGTGGCTTTGCCATGGCGTCCAAGCTTCCGTTCGTGCCTGCGGGGGGGCGAACGCCTAAAGCGGCGTCAGGCGCATCCGCACCTGACGCCGCCCCAGGCAGCAGTACAGCTTGTTCTCATCCGCCGGAGCCCATCTTGGTGAAATCTCCCTGAGCGGACTTCATCGCGTTGTCCAGATCGTCGGCCGTCATCTTGGATTCTTCTTCGACGGTCGTGTACTTCGCACTCAGCTTGCGCATACCGGAGCTGATGTCCGCCAGACCGTCACCCAGATCGTGGAGCATCTTGAGGTAAGTGTTCTGGATTCCGGAGTCACCGTTGGCTCCACAGGTGACCTCCCGGAGCGCGTAGGCGTCGTAGAACGCTCCCGGATTGACCTGTTTGAGCGACAGGAGCTTCTGGTACGCGTCCTGTACCGGCTGCCCGAGTTTGTCCATGTTGCTAGCGAAAAGATCCATGGACGCCGTGTGGACCGACGTCTCCCCGCCACTGCCGGAACCGCTGCCCGGGACCGCCGGCGGGGTGAGGTCCTTCTTCTGCGGTCCGGACCGGGTGTCCGGCGCATGGAAGGTCGTCGAGTCGAACTCCTGGGGCTTGGGCGGAGGAGGCGCCTTCTTCTTGCTGGGCCCCCAGTCGATGGAGTTGGTGTCCACCATCAGCGGTTCCAGATGCTCACGCCGGTCCGCTCACCGTCGGCGTAGTGCTGGATGATCTCGTTCAGTGCGGCCTGGGCGGCCTGGGCCTGCCTCGTCATGTCCTCGGCCCCGTTGGCCCACAGGTTCCGCTGGTGGTCGAAGAGGTCGCGCGCGCCGCTCTCCCAGAGGAGGATGGCCTTCATGGTGCCGCTCTGCAGTTCCTGCAGGAACGACTCGATCTGCGAGGAAATCTGGCGCATTTCCGTGGTCGCGCTCTCGAGGCCGTCAAAATGGAGACTGTAATCCGCCGCCATGTCCTTCTCCTGTTCGTTGGAAGTCGGGTGTTCTCAGAAGCCGGGGAGCGGCGGAGCGGTGATGCCGGCGGCCGCCTGCTGGGCCCTCTGGATGGTCGTCTCGTTCGTCTGCGTCAGCACGCTGGTGTTCTGGGACAGAGCGTTCTCCATGCCGTTGAGCACCGTGATCACCTTGTTGAAGTCGGCCAGCCAGTTCTCAAGCGCCCGCTCGAACGACTGGTAGGCCTGTCCGGTCCACGAGGCGCTGATGTTGCTGATGGTCGAGGACATCGCCTTGTACTGGCTGTCGAAGTTCGCGACGCCAGTCGAAAAGGTGTTGATGGCCGCGTGGAGTCCCTGAAGGTCGACCTGAGTCAATCCTGCTTGGCCCGCCATGGGACCCTCCCTTTTCTCGTTTTTGTGTTCCTGGTGGAACCCTCTGAGTCAGATCTTCTCGAAGACCCGGGGCCAGTGGAATGACACTCGCCTTCCCTTGCCCCGTCCACCAGCGATAGTTGCCCCGACGACTCCCTCAGGCTCGCAGGCCGGCTGTCGTCAAACCCCCGTGCCCGCCCCGGCCAGGGCCGGGCTGTCCTGTTCCGGAGGCACCTGACCTGCGCCGTCGGGTGCGGCAGCGGCAGCCGGACGGATGGCAGGGGAGTCGGCCGCGGCCAGGCGTTCGGCGAACCGGTGCGCCCCGTACGCGCCCGCCGGAGGCGGGGAGTCCGTGAAGTGCTCGGCGAGCGAGCCGCGCACGTGGTCGTCGACGGTGAAGCCCCGTGCCGTCAGGTAACGCAGCGAGAGCTCGGCCAGCTCCGCTCCGGAGTAGTCGGCGAACGGCAGGTACTCGACGAAGCAGGCGGCCAGTTCGGAGCCGGGACGGGCGTTAAGGACCTGCGCCAGGGCCGCCTCCTCACCACACAGCGCCAGCGCCACCTCGGCGTTGGCCTGCGCGGCGGCGCGCAGCGCGCTCAGCACGGCGCCGCGCTCGGGCTCCGGGCGGGCCAGGAAGGCCTGGTCCAGTTCGAGCAGCAACAGGCCGCCCGCGGCTTCGTCGAAGAGCGCGGCGGCGAACGTCTCGGCCTGCTCCCGCCAGCGCGCCGGAAACGCGGACAGCTCCTGCCGGTGCACTGCTCCGGTCTGAAGCAGCCCGGATTCGGCGAGGCAGCGCGCGTACAGCCCGGCCACGGCGGTTCGGCCGCTGCCCTGCCTGCCGGCGAACACCAGGTTCATCAGCCCGGCAAGCGGTTGGCGCTGCCGGTTGAGCTCGGTGAGCCCGGCGATGCGCGCGAGGAGCGAGGCGCGGACCACCTCCAGTCCGACCAGGTTGGCGATACGGCGGCTGCTGCGCGGCTCCGGCTGCCGGTCGTCCCCGGCGCCGGGGACGGCGGGCTCCGTCCCGGGCGCGCTCTCCACGTCGTCGGCCGCCAGACGCGTGAACTCCGAGTCGGCGGTGGGTGGATGGGCGGCAAGGCGGGACGCCTGACGGTTGATCATCGACTCGAACAACTGGCGGGCCACACGGCCGTTTCCGAAGGTAGGCCCCTTCGGGATCCGCTCGAAGTAGGCGGTCAGCGCCTCCAGCGCGGAATCGGTGAGCTCGTAGTAGTGCTTGCCGCACAGGCCCCGGACGATCGTCACCAACTCGTCCACCGAGTAGTTGGGGAACTCGACGGTCCGGGAGAAGCGTGACGCCATGCCGGGGTTGGAGGACAGGAACTGGTCCATCTGCTCGGAGTAACCCGCGACGATGACCACGACCTCGTCACGGTGGTCCTCCATGAGCTTCATGAGGGTCTCGACCGCCTCCTGTCCGAAGTCGGGGCCGCTTCCCTTGCTCTGACTGGTCAGCGTGTAGGCCTCGTCGATGAAGAGCACACCGCCGATCGCCTTGGTGAAGACCTCGGTGGTCTTGATGGCCGTGGCACCGATGTACTGCGCGACGAGATCGGCGCGCGCGACCTCCACGATGTGGCCCTTCGCGAGGATGCCCAGTTCGGCGAGGACCGCGCCGTAGAGCCGGGCCACCGTGGTCTTGCCGGTGCCCGGGGGGCCGGCGAACACCAGGTGCCGGCTCATCGGAGGCATCGGCAGCCCCATCTCCTCGCGGCGCTGGGCCATCTTGTTGAGGTTGATGAGACCGGTGACCTCGTGCTTGACACTCTCCAGCCCGACCAGCGCGTCGAGTTCGGCGAGCGGTCCGGTGCCCATGTGCTGCGCGGTCGCCGGCGCGTCGGACTGCTCCGCCCCGTCCTCCGGCCGCCGCCTTCCCTTCGAACCGCGGCTCCCGGTCGTCTCCTGCGGCCCGTCGCCGCCGGTCAGGTTCCTGGCCGAGAACTGCGGGTTGTCCCGGAGTTGGTGCACCTGCAGGCCGCCGTTGTCCCGCACTTCGCAGTCGCGCAGGAGTACGGGCTCCTCGGTGTTGGCGCGTACGCCGTCCCCGGCGTTGTCGAAGACCACGCAGTTGCTGATTTCGGCCCGCGCGTTCGCCTGGATGTTGACGCCGTGACCGCGGGCGCTGTGCACCCGGCATCCGACGGCCGTGACCGATCCGCCGCCGGTCACCCGGATCGCGTCGGTCCCGGAGCCGGCGAGTTCGCTGTCCCTCAGGGTGAGTGCCGCGTCCTTGCCGACGAGGGCCTCGCAGCCCTGGAGCCGGGCGGACACCACCTCCGTCTCGGCGCCGTCGGTCACGGCGAGCCCGGAGCCGCCGGAGGTGCGCAGGCGCAGCCCGTGGAACGTGCCGCTGCTCTTCTCGGTCAGTTCCACCGCGTTCGCCCGGTCGGTGATGATCTCGCCTTCACGCAGTACGACCCTGGCGGCGCCCGCCACCCGGATCCCGCCGCCGGCCCCCTCGGCCACCGTCAGCTGCTCCACCTCGGCGGCGGCACCCTCCGTGACGAACAGGGCCGCCCGGTCCGCCTCGCGTACGGCCAGCCGCACGAGGCCGGCGGTGCTGCCGCCGCCCACGACGACGCCCACCGACACCTGCGTGATCTCGCAGTCCTCGAACCGCGGCCGTGACTTCCCGGTGATCCGGACCGCGGTACCGCCCGGGGCGGAGATGCCGCACTCCCTGAACAGCGGGCCCGAACCGGCGGCGATGTGCACAGCCTCCGTACCGGCGCCGGAGAACCGGCAGCCGGTGAGGGTGATCTCGCCCTTGCTGGTGAAGTACGTGTCCACGCTCGCGCTGTCGGTGACGGTGAGGCCCGACACCACCGCCGCGCCGTTCTGCTCGACGACCAGCGCCGGCTTGCTGCTCGCGGTGATCGCCGTGTCCTTGATCTGTACGTTCCCCTGGCCGTTGACGCAGATGCCGTTGCCCCCCGCCCGGTCGATGACGCTCTCCCGGACCGCCAGCCTGCCGCCCTCGGAGACCACGATCGCGGACGAGACGGTGTCCTTCACGACGGTCTTCTCGACTGTGTTGCCGGCGGGCGAGGTCACCACGATGCCGGCGCCCCGCGCCTCGTCGATCCGGCAGTCACGTGCCACCAGCGTTCCCTGATGCCAGGCCAGGATCGCCGTCCATCCCGCGCCGGTGATCCTGCAGGTGTCCAGGGCGGCCTGGCCGCGCCGGATCTCGACGGCGGGCGTGTCGTCGTCTCCGCCGGAGATCGTCAGACCGGACAGCTGCACCGCCTCGGCGTCGATGACGACGGCGCTGCCCGAGCCCACGCGGATGAGCACCTCGCTCGCGCCGCTCGCGGCCGCGATGGTCACCATGCGTGTGATGACCAGCGCTTCCTCGTACGTGCCCGCGGCCACGGTGATCACCGCGCCGTCGGAGGCCGCGCGCAGCGCCTCGCCTATGGACTGGTAGGCGCCGGGACGGTCCCGGGAGACCAGCAGGACCTGTCTCGTCATGGCGTCGTTCCCTTTCTTGGTGGTGCGGTGCCGGCGCCACGGCCGGACACGATCAGCCCCGGTGGGTTGAGGAGAGCACCGAGGGCCGTCGCCGGGAGCCGTACGGCGGGCTTGGCGTCCCGCCACTCCGTGGCGGCCTGCTCCAGACCGGCCATGGCGATGTCGTCCAGCGGGAGACGCCGGATGTCGACACTTCCGTCCGCGCCGATCTCCGGGCCTGTCAGCTCCCGCAGCAGCAGCACGCGCCGTTCCTCGTCGCGGACGCCAAGCACCTTGAAACTGGTGCCGGGCAGGTAGAGCACGCGGTCGGGGACGGTCGGGTCCAGCAGGGCGGTGCGGCGTGCGGTCATCGACCAGATCAGCACGTCGACGTCGCCGGCCATCTCCGGATGCGCGGTGGTCAGCGCGGAACAGAACGCCCACTCGGTGACGAGCCGGCGACTGCCGTACCACTGCCACTCCGCCTCGCGCAGCGTCGTGCGCAGCAGCGTGGCACCACGATAGGACGGCAGGCGGCGCAGCCCTGAGGCGACGCAGCGGGCCAGCGGCACATGGGGGCCGACGGTCGCACCGCGTACGGCGCTGTCGATCCGCTCGGTTCCTCCGGTCAGGTACAACCGGACCGCGACCAGGTCGGTCACGACGTCATCGGCCGACTGCCGGGAGCCGCCGCGCAGTCCAGGGGACTGGGACAGCACCCTCGACACGTGGTTCGCGGCGGAGTCGTAGTGCTCCTTCAGCGCCCGCCGCATCCAGGCGCGCTCCTGCGCGACACCGTGCTGCGGGGGCACGGCGCAGGCTCCGGGCGCGGGCACGGGTTGCACGCGCACGGCAGGCGGCCGGGCTGTGGGGGGCGCGGAAGCGGGCGGTCCCGAAGGGCCGGGGGGCGCTGCCGGCGCCGGAGCGGGTGTTTCCGCGGCGCCGGCGGTTGCTGCCGGGTCCGGTGCGGGGCCGGCAGCCGAAGGAGGCGCCGGGGAGGCAGCCGAAGCCGGGTCCGACGGCGTCTGCGGCGCCGAAGCCGCCGTGGTCTGCGGATCCGCGGTCCCGCCACCGCCGTCGCCGGGCGCGGCACCGGTAGGGGGGGCCGACTCCAGCCGAAGGGACCCCGGACGTATGGGCGCGGGTGGCGAAGGCGGCGCCTCCGACGCGCCTGACGCCACCGGACCGCCGGACGCGCCGGCCGCGACCCCGGGCTCGGTACCAACAGGCCCGGACGCGGCAACCGACGGCTCCGCCACCGGCACGGGCGCGGGCTCCGGGGCAGGGCCGGAGGCGGCGGCTGGGTGCCTGGGAACACCGTCCCCACGCTCAGCCACGCCGCCTTCCGCCGCAGGCGCGCCGCCCGTGGGCCTGGGCACCCCACCGTCGGCCCCATGCTCTTCGCCGGCGGTCGCCGGCCCACCACCCGCCGCTCCAGGCGCCCCACCGATCCCCGAGACACCGACGACAGACCCAGGCACCCCGCCACCGGTTCCCGGCTTCGCGGAGGGGGGTTCGGGGTCTTTCGTCGTTGCTTCCGGTGTGTCACCGGCGGACTCGGAACTGTCCGGTGCGGGCTCCGGCACCTCGGCCGGAGAACCGTTCCCGGCCGCCGCCGAGTCCGGCGTCGACGACTCACGAACGCCGCCCTCGGGCCCAGGCCCGGCCGCCCCGGGTTCCGCCCCGCCCGGGACCCCGGCCGCAGGCGCGGTCTTCCCCGCGCCAGGCCCCGGCGCACCGGCCATGGACCCCCGTTCTTCGGCCGTGGCTCCCGACCGCGATCCACTCGGTACCCCGGCCGTGGGAGCCGCACTCTCCGGCTCAGCAGTCCCCTCGTCCTGGTGGGACCCCGTGACGGTGTTCTCCTCCGCGACGTGCTTCGGGGCGGGCAGCACCCGGCATGTTCCCGGGAGCAGCGGATCGAGCTGCTGCTGGACCTCTTCGGCCAGTGACCGCAGCCGCTGTGCCGTCTCCGGCGTGCCCGTGTCGTAGTGGACGACCGTCCGGCCCGGCACGGCCGGGACACCGTGCACCGCCGGTGCGTCGGCCGACGCCGAGGGGGGACGTAGCCACAGTCCGCTCTGGGTCAGCTCCAGTACGGCGTCGGGCGCGTACTGGTACACGCCCGGGGAAACCTCCGACATGCCGTCCAGTGGCGGATGGTGGCCGCGCAGCACGGGCGGTGACGCGGGGGAGCGGTTCGCGCCCGCCGACCGGTAGACCAGTTCGTCCACGAAGGCGAGCGGGCCTGGGGTACCGTCCTCGCCCAGTACGCGGACCTGCGGACCGTCCGTGCCCGGCTCACCGACCGTCGGCAGCCCGCCGTAGACGGTGACCTCCTGGCCGAACCGTTCGGCGAGTATCTGCCCGAGCGCACTGTCTTCCGGCACGCTCACCGGTCCGTATCGGGCGAAACGCACCAGCGGCCGGGCATCCGGCGCGACGCGTTCCCAGAACCGTTCGATGTCCTCGACCGAGAGAGACGGGCTACCGGGGCACCCCAGTACCACGGTGAGCCGGTCGGACTGGAAGAGGAGGGTGGCCGCCAGCCGTCGACGATGGACGTCCTGCTCGCCCTCGGGGTGGTCCGTGGACCTGAGCCAGACGCCGCCGGGCACGGGTTCGGCCGTACCGCCGTCGCTGGTCGCGAAGGAGCCCTCCGGCACGGCGTGGTCCCAGTCCGGCACGGGGAACCGGCGTGACATCCGGGGAGCACGCCTGTGCGAGGCGAGGCGCGCCCAGGCGGACGAGCGACGCGGCTGGAAGCCCAGCCAGCCGGAGCCGGCGTCCTCCGGCACGAAGAGCACGCCCCCGGCGGCGGGAAGCAACCAGCCGTCCGGGATGAGCACGGTCCGCTCGAGCCGGTCGGCCAGGAGCCGGCCGACCGTCATGGCGGTCTCGCGGCTCGGCCGGCCGGTGATCACCCGGAAGGACCGCCCTCGCCGCTTGAGCAGCTTGGCCACCGCCTCCCAGTCCTCAGCCGGCGGATCCCCGGGGAGATCGACGATGACCAGGGTGTGTTCCGGGTCCTTGGCAAGTCCGCCGGCGAAGGCGCGAACCTGCGGACTGACCCTTCCCCCGCGATGGACCAGCAGCGCACCGCCGACGCTGTGACACTCCAGTCCCGTACGGCTGGAGCCGCGCGGACCGCTCTCGACTTGCACCATGGCCCGAAACCCTAACCGGCGTGTGCCGTGACGGCGGACCGGGCTGCGGTGGTATCCAGCGCCGGACCGGTGGGGGCCAGATCGAGCAGTTGCCGGGGCAGCGTCCGTACCTTGGCCTGACCGTAGCCGAGCGCCGCGACCGCGTTGGTGTCGGCCAGCGGGTACTTCGCCCCGCTGTCGGTGATCAGGAACAGCTGCACTACGACGGACGCCGACGCGGACTGTGCTGTGACGAGCAGCCCCTTGGCCGGCGGTACGAACAGGCCGGTGCGCCGCGAGTCGGCGGCGACCGGCTCGGTCACCGCCGTGCCGCCGTGGGAACTGCCGGCCTTCTGCAGCAGACACAGTGCCGAGCTGCCCGGGTCGAAGGCGGAGCCGGAGAGCAGATCCGGCACAGCGGTCAGCAGTGAGCGGTCGGACGAGACCGGAGCGGCCGCGGTGTCGGCCGCGGTCACGTGCTTAGGTGCGGTGGCGCCGGGTACGGCGCTGAGCAGGGCGAACTCGGTGCGGTTGACAGTGGCGAGGCCGTCGGACAGCAGCACGTACATCTCCCGCGCGCCGGCGGCCGTCGTCTCGAACAGCTGCCCCACCTTCGCGGAACCTCCGGCCACCGAGGGGCCCGGGGAGCCCGCTTTCGGGATGTGCGAGGCGGTCAGCGTCCCGCCGGACGCCACTTGGGCCAGCCATGCCGAGGACACTGGGACGGTCTGCTCGGCCACCAGGCCGAGGGCGACCAGTTCGGCGTGGGATCGCAGCCGGAACGTCCGGCCGTTCCACAGGACGTACGTGGTGTGGTCCGGCCCGGAGAGCAGGACCCGCCGGTCGCGTGGGACGGGGGTGGTGCGGCCGGCGGGGTCGAGGTCGACCAGCGTCTTCGTGCCACCTGGCGGAAGGCACACCGCGCGGCCCCCGTCAAGCAGGTCGGTGACGGGGGGTACGTCGTCGGGTGCGCCGGGGATGCCGAGTTTCGGTCCGCGCGGGACACCCGCGAGGGTTTCGCGGGAGACGGACACCGTCTTGGCGCGGTTCCCGGCGACCAGCAGCGCGGAGGCGTAGTTGACCATGGGGTAGAGCTGCTTGTCGAAGTAGAGGTACCGGTTGCCGGTCTCCTCCTCGACGATGACCGACCCCGGGTTGCGCCAGGCCGTGCTTTCGGCGGGGCTGATCAGGCCGTAGACCGCGGAGCCCGCGGCGAGCAGTACCGCCACCAGGGCGCCGAACTGCGTGCCGAGGTTCCCGCGCCGCATGGGGACCTCGACAGGGCCCGGATCGCCGGCCACCAGGGCGGACACCAGCCGGCCGACGGCGAACCGGTGTGCCTGGACGTGATCGCGTCGATTCTGCACGCCCGCCCCCTCAGCCGGCCAGCGAGCGGAAGTGCCCGTACACGTTGAGGACCTGAAGCAGCAGCGGGACGAGGGCCAGCGCCGTGAGGCCTTCGAAAATCTCGCCGACACGTCCCCATATGGGCCGCAGCCTCGCCCCTGGCAGCCGCCAGGCGCCCACCAGCAGCAGCGCGGCGACGGCGAACAGAACGAACATGGCGCCGATCTGTGCCGCCGGGCTCCCGTGCAGCGTGCGGGACAGCAGGACCAGAACCGCTCCGAGCCCGCCGGCCACCACCAGGGCGATGCGCTGCACCGCGTTGCCCACGCCGCGGGCGCGGAGCAGCACCGCCGCGCTGAACACCGCGGTGAAGACCCAGCCCCACCAATGGGGTATCCGCACCAGCAGGACGCAGGCCACGGCGAAGACCGCGGCGGTGGAGAGGAAGAAGACGCTGAGATAGCCGTCCGCCGCCGCGACCCTGCGATTGACCAGGGCTTCCGGCAACGGGTCGATGCCCTGTTGCAACTCCTCCGCGTTGTGCGGGAGTTCAACGACACGCAGCCTTGCCGCGAACAGTGCCAGGCGCGGCAGGAACGGAGATATGGCGAACATGGCCGCCGCGAGCACCGCAGCGATCCGTGTCGCGTCCCAGGCGAGGACGATCGACAGGAAGGAGCCGAGTTCCACGGCCCCCGCCAGTGTGAGAAGCGTGCCGAACACCGAGATCGGCACCCGGCCGACGGCCAGGACGGCGGCGGCCGCCACTCCGGTGAGCGCGGCTGTGAGCAGGCCGTCCAGCCGTCCGGGCGCGAACAGCCCGGCGGGCCCGACCGCCGCGGACAGTCCGGCCAGCGCGGCGAACGTGCAGGCGCCGAGTCCCGTGATGGTCCCCATCGCCCGGTCCTGCAGGGTCTTGGTCACCACAGCGCAGCCGATGACCAGGCCCACGGCGAGGACGCCGCAGGTGAGCGCGGTCAGCAGGCTCGGGCCGGCGACGGCGACCAGGGCGGTGAGGGAGCCCAGCGCCAGGCAGGCCAGGACGAGGCAGAGCCGCCGGGTCAGCTCCGGGCGCCAGCGCCGGCCCTGGGCGTTGATCGCGGTGGCCACACCGTCGGCCACGTCGTCGAACCGCAACTCCGGCAGGGCGTCGTCCTTCAGCCTCAGGTACAGGACGTCGCCGTCCCGCAGGCCGAGGGTCTCCGGGGTGCCGTCCAGATCCAGCGGGGCCTCGCCGAGCCGCTGCAGCACCCATCTGTCGCCGAGGTCGTCCTCGGTGAGGGCCCGCTTCAGCACGATCGGCAGGAGGGTGGCCACCGTGGCGGTGACGGGCACCGCGAGGTCGGTGCGGCCCCTGGCCGCGCTGACGGTCAGCCGGCAGACGTCGGAGGTCCCCCCGTTCCCGGTGCGGGATGGGGACGACGCGGCGGTGCTCATGGTTCTCCTGCGGTGCGCGAACGGTGAAAGCGGGGCAAGGGGTGGGTGCGTAAGGTCGACGGGATGCGAGGCCGCCGGGACCTGGGTGTGCGGCGCCCTGCGCCTGTCCGGCTCATGACGGAGCCGCCAGACCGGTCTGCAGCAGTCCGACACCGCGCCGGGTGACGAGCTGCGCGCGGCCCGGGGGCAGTGTGCGCGGCTTGGCCTCGCCGATGAACTTGCCTTCCTCCTTGGGGTAGGAGAAGAGCAGCGCCGGGCTTCCCAGCTCCCACATCCGGCGCAGCAGCGGGTCCATCATGGCGCGCATCGCTCCGGAGGTGCTGCGCGCGACCACGAGGTGCAGTCCGATGTTGGCCGCCTGGGCCAGCAGCGGCCCCATGGGCGTCATCGGGTTGTCCATGGCGCTGCCGGTGGCGAACAGGTCGTAGTCGTCGATGAGCATGAACAGCCGCGGTCCTGTCCACCAGTCGCGCTGTGGCAGCCGTTCGGGGGCGATGTCGGGTCCGGGCACCCGGCCGCTGACCGACGCCGCGGCGCTTGCCGCGAGTTCGGTCAGTGCCTCGGTGCCCACGGCGTAGCCGACGCGGTACTCCTCCGGGACGTCCCGCAGGAGCTGCCGTCCGGGGTCGGCGAGCAGGATGCGGGCCTCGGCGGGGGTGTAGCGGGCGGTGATCGCCTTGGCGATCAGGCGCAGCGCGTTGGTCTTCCCTGTGGCGTCGTCGCCGAGGACCATCAAATGCGGGATCTTCTCGAAGTCGTGCCAGACAGGCTGCAGGCGCTTCTCGTCCCAGCCCAGGCAGGCACGCAGGTCACCCTCCGGTGGCGGGAGCTGGTCCACCGGCAGGTTGCTGGGCAGCAGTCGTACGCCCGGTGCCGAGCGGCCGGGCCAGAACGTCTCGATCTCCGCCGCCGCGGCCTTGGTCGCGCTGGTGAGGTCCTCGATGGCCGACGAGCCGTCGAGCCGGGGCAGCGCGGACAGGAAGTGGTGGCCCGAGCTGGTCAGACCGCGCCCGGGGCGCGAGGGGACTCCGGCGGCCTGGCGTGTTCCGACCTCCGACTCCATGCTGTCGCCGAGGCGGAGTTCGAGTTTGGTGCCCATCAGGTCGCGCTGTTTGGGCCGGATCTCCGACCAGCGGACCGCCGAGGCCATGACGTGCACGCCGAAGGAGAGGCCGCGGGCGGCCAGTTCGGTCACGCGGTCCTCCAGTTCCTCGAAGTCCTGCCGGAGGGTGGCCCATCCGTCGACCACGAAGAAGACGTCGCCGTGGGGGTCGTCGATCTGCCCGCTCCTGCGCAGGGCGCGGTAGGCGGCCATCGACTCCAGGCCCATGCTGGTGAACCGCTTCTCGCGCGTCTCCAGGATCTGGGTCAGCTCCTCGACGGTGCGCAGCACCCGATCACGTTCGAGGCGGGTGGCGACCGAGCCGACGTGCGGCAGGCCCGCGACGGAGACGATGCCGCCGCCACCGAAGTCCAGGCAGTAGAACTGGATCTCCTCCGGGGTGTGGGTCAGGGCGAGCGAGAGGATGAGGCTGCGCAGCAGGGTGGACTTGCCGGTCTGCGGTGCTCCGGCGACGCCGACGTGTCCGTCGGCTCCGGAGAGGTCGGCGACCAGGAGTTCACGCATCTGCTCGTAGGGCCGGTCCACCATGCCGAGCGGTACCCTCAGGGCGCCGAGCGCCGGGTACTCGCTCGCGCTCATTCCACGCAGCGGGTCGGGCACGATGCCCGGCAGCAACTGGTCCAGGCTCGGCGAGTCGTCCAGCGGAGGCAGCCACACCTGGCGGGCGGGCGGCCCCGCGTCGGTCAGTCGGTCGATCAGCACCTCCAGTAGGCTCTCGGAGCTCTCCGACTGCTTCTCGTCGTCTTCCGGTTCCGGTTCCGGCGCGGCCGCGGGGCTCGCCGGCAGCACCTGCCGCTGCGCCAGGCCGAAGGGGACGATCTCGGCGGCCGGCCCGGTGTTGCCCTCGCCCGCCGAGGTGCGAATCTGCGGCTGGGGGCAGGGCCCGGAGACGTAGGCGGCCTTGAAGCGGACCAGGTTGGTGGTGTCGATCTTCAGGTAGCCGTGGCCCGGCGCGGAGGGCAGCTCATAGGCTCCGGTGATGCCGATGACGCTGCGTGACTCCATGGAGGAGAAGGTGCGCAGGGCGATCCGGTAGGAGAGGTGTCCGGTGACTTTGTGGATGCTGCCCTCGTCGAGTCGCTGTGAGGCGAGCAACAGGTGGACGCCGAGGCTTCGCCCGACGCGTCCGATCATCACGAACAGCTCGATGAACTCCGGCTTGCTGGAGAGCAGTTCGGAGAACTCGTCCACGATGAGGAGCAGTGAGGGCATCGGGGCGAGCCGGGCGCCGCCGAGCCGTGCCTTCTCGTACTCGTACAGGGAGGGGTAGCC
The DNA here is from genome assembly GCF_053596855.1 of Streptomyces sp. NPDC001617. Lineage (NCBI taxonomy): Bacteria > Bacillati > Actinomycetota > Actinomycetes > Kitasatosporales > Streptomycetaceae > Streptomyces > Streptomyces sp. NPDC001617. The sequence goes on along the minus strand of NZ_JBSFHA010000140.1, from coordinate 3,396 downwards.
GGCCTCGCGGAGCAGTTCCTGGCGGCGGATCACCTCGCCCTGGAGCGAGTCGCGCATCCGGTCGACCAGCGGCAGCTCGTCGGCCAGGTTGGTGATGACGGCGGAGGTGTGCGGCAGGTTCTCCATGTTGAGGAAGGTGGCGCCGCCCTTGAAGTCGACCAGGACCAGGTTGAGGATCTCGGAGGAGTGGGTCGCGCACAGGCCGATGACCAGGGTGCGCAGGAGTTCGCTCTTGCCGGATCCGGTGGCGCCGATCAGCAGACCGTGCGGTCCCATGCCGTTCTGGGCGGACTCCTTGAAGTCCAGCTCGACGACCTCGCCGTCCTCGGTCACACCGATCGGCACGCGCAGCCGGGCGTGCTGCGGGGTGCGCGGACGCCACTTGGAGGCCACGTCGAAGCCGCGCGGCTCGCGGATGCCGAGCAGCGTGGTCAGGTCGAAGTCGTTCTCGAAGGGTTCGTCGACCAGGTCCACGACGCCGCTGGTGCGCATCGGCGCGAGCTGGCGGGCCAGGCTCTCGGCCGCGGCCGGGCTCAGCCCGTCGGCCCGTGCGGAGGCCGTCCCGTCGCCGGACGGGAAGGTCACCTGGTCCTGCTCGGTGGTCAGGCGCAGCACCTTGGGGCCGCCGGTCATGGCGCCGGTGAGGTCGAGCAGGACGACGTTGCGCAGTCCGGTGCCCAGCAGCCGGGAGCCGGGCGGGATGTGCGGTCCGGCGGCGACGATCACCACGAACGGCTCGGAGACGCTGGGCGCCTCGGACTTGTCGTGGTCGGGGCGGTCGTTGACGTCCTGGCCGAGCAGGTCCATCAGGGCGTCGTGGTCGGTGGCGACCAGCCGCAGCGCACCCGCCGCGTCCCGTTCGCGCGGATGGGCGTTGTGCGGCAGCCACTTCACCCAGTCCCAGTCGGCCCGGCCCCGCTCGTCGGCGAGTACGGCGATGCGCAGTTCGTCCGGCGAGTGGAAGAGGGCGAGCTGGCAGAGCATCGAGCGGACCAGGGCGTACGCCGTGGAGCCGTCGCCGGCGAACTCGACGCTGCTGAAGCTGTGCAGCGAGACGGGGACGGCCATGCCCTCGACCGTCTGGTGGGCCTTGATGAATCTGCGCAGGGAGATCGCCGAGAGGGGTTCGAGGTCCTCGACGGGCTTGGTCTCCGGGGGGACGAAGCGCAGGGCGGCCCGGCGTGAGCCGAGTCCGACCCGCACCCGGGCGAAGTCGTCGTGGCTGGCGCGCCGCTCCCACAGCCTGGGGCCCATCGCCAGCGCCCACAGGTCCTCGGGTTCGGGATGGTCCCAGGAGACGGCGGCCCGCTGCTCCGCCGCGGCCTGACGGGCCTGCTTGCGCAGCTGCGCGAGGTAGCGCAGGTAGTCCCGGCGCTCGGCCCGCATCCGGCGCTTGCGTTCCTTGCCCGACTGCCCGAGCTGGGTCAGGCTCATCGCGATCATGGAGACGCCCATCATCCCGGACATCATGTAGGTGGTGGGCGAGCCGTTGCCCAGGGACAGCCCAACCGCCATGGCCGCCGAGCCCAGGCCCATGGGGAGGAAGGCCAGCGCGGACCCGAAGTCGACGCTCGCCGGCTCACCGAGCACCGGTGGCTCGGCCAGCTCTATCTCGCCCTCGGGCAGCTCTGGAGCGGTGGCCCGCGAGCCGCGCTTCACCGGGACCGTGTTCGTCATCCCCGTCCTCCCGTGGACAGCCACCGGGAGCGCTCCCCGTGGCTCACAGCGCTCCGCAACGCATCGCGTAGGCGACCGCGTGCGAGCGGTTGCGCAGGTTCAGTCGCGTCAGCATGCCGCTGACGATGTTCTTGATGGTCCGCTCCGAGTAGTTCAGCCGCTGGGCGATCTCCACGGTGTCCAGGCCTTCGGCGAGCAGCCTGAGCACCTCGACCTCCCGCTCCTGCAGGCCGCCGGCGGTCAGCCCGTGGGGCACGAGTACCGTGCGCTGTATCGTCCTGACCTGCTCGAGCAGCCATCCGACCATCTGTTCGGGTACGAGTGCGCGGTTCCTGGCGCTGTCCCGGATGATCTTCGCCACGCGGTCCCGGTCGGCTTCCGCGCGTGGCAGGAAGCCGACCATTCCGCTGTTGACCGCCCGCAGGAGGTGGTACTCGCTGATGGTTTCGGCGAGCACCACGATACGCATCTCGGGATTGGTCGACTCCTGGGCGGCGCGTTCCATCCAGCACACCACGTCCTCGGTGGTCTGGTGGACCGTGACCAGCAGGACATCGGCTTCCTGTCTCCGGTCCGGCGGCAGCAGCGTGATCCCCGGGGTGGAACGCAGGCAGGCGACGGCACCCTCGCCGCTGACCGGGTCACCGGCGTGCACGGCCACGCTGATCACCGCGCGCCGTTCGCCCAGCGCCGCCGCCTCTACTGCGCGGGTAGCCATACCGACCGGTCCGTCCAATTCGCTACGGCCGAGTGGCACGCTGCGGCAACGGCGCGCAGCGCGAAAAAACGGTCAGTGGCCATAGACGCTCCAGTGTCCAGAAGTGTGCCGCCCCCAGCGCCCCAGTGGCAGCCTATTGGTCGCGCCGAAATGGCAGAGAGAGCATGGTGGATTCCGGTGCGTACGTTTCGGCGCCCCGGAAAAGTGCTTAATTTTTAGGACGGCGGCATGTGCTGGTCAAGTCAAGAATAAGCAAATCGGCAGCTCGGACAGGCCCTCGATCCCGGCTCTCATCCGTCATGGGCCAGACCTGGGCGGCTGCGGGCGGTTCGCCGGCGATTTCGAAGCGACTGGCAGATCTGGAACTTTACTTGGTCTTCGTTACTTGTTCACAAGTTACTTCCGAGTTTCCCTCGCAAGTTACTTCCGAGTTTCCCTCGCAAGTTACTTCCGAGTTTCCCTCGCAAGTTACTTCCGAGTTTCCCTCGCAAGTTACTTCCGGGTTGTCCTGACAATTGTCTGACCGCTGTATCGCTTATGTAGAGTGTTCCTCCCATCGGCATCTGCACCACTGCGAGGAGGCACTCGTCGTGGTGATGGCAAGCAGGCGGGGCGTGGCCGAAGCCGCGAACGGCGCCCGTGAGCCGGCGGCCCCGTGCAGGACGCTGCCCGAGCTGCGGGAGTCCGTCGGCCGTGGTCCGGATCAGCGCGACACGCGGCACCTGGCCGAGCAGGTACCGCGTGTCGCACCCGCTCCCCGGACACCGGCCGCTGCGCCTTCGGACCGTGCGGCAAACCCGTGTCGGCAGGCCGCGCATGAACCCACAACGGCCTTTCCGGTTGTCGCCGGAGCCGGGATCAGGCCCCTGGGTGCAGTCCGAGCCGGCCAGGCGACGGGTCTCCCTGACGTCGCCGAAGTAGAGCGAAGGTCTGCTTCCAGCGCTCGACTGCCGCGCGGTCGGCCATGAAGCGGGGAATCCGTCGAGATTTCCGTCCTCCGC
>NZ_JBSFHA010000139.1:0-18476 GCF_053596855.1 Streptomyces sp. NPDC001617 | reverse complement strand
ACCACCGCCAGGTCGTGGGCGATGAACAGGAACGCGATGCCGAGTTCCTGCTGGACCTTCTGGAGCAGGTTCACCACCTGCGCCTGGATCGAGACATCCAGGGCCGACACCGGCTCGTCCGCCACGATCAGCTTCGGTTCCAGGGCCAACGCCCTTGCCACGCCGATACGCTGCCGCTGGCCACCGGAGAACTCGTGCGGGAAGCGGTTGAAGTGCTCGGGGTTCAGACCGACGATCTCCAGCAGCTCCCGGACACGGTTCTCGCGCCCGCCCGCCGGGTTGATGTCGTTGATCTCCATCGGCCCGGAGACGATCTTGCCGACCGTCTGGCGCGGGTTGAGTGACGCGTACGGGTCCTGGAAGATCATCTGGATCTCGGATCGGATCGGCGCCAACTGGCTACGGCCCGCGTGGGTGATGTCCTGGCCGCGGTAGGAGATCTTCCCACCCGTCGGCTCCAACAGGCGCGTGATCAGTCGGCCGGTCGTGGACTTGCCGCAGCCCGACTCGCCCACCAGGCCCAGGCTCTCGCCCTCGGCGACCTGGAAGTCCAGGCCGTCGACCGCCTGTACGGCCCCGACGGTACGGCGGATCGGGAAGCCGCCCTTGATCGGGAAGTGCTTGGTCAGCCCGGAGACGTCCAGGAGGGGGGTGATGTTGCTCATGGTCGTGAAATCCCGTCTCTTGTCCGTCAGTTGTTCCGGGATACGGCGAAGTCGGCGAAGAATTCCTCGCGCTGCTCCAGAGACAGGTGGCAGGCCGAACCCCGGCCCTCCACCACGTCGAGCACCGGCCGCTCGGTGGAGCACCGGCCGCCCGCGACCTTCTCGGCGAAGGTGCAGCGGGGGTGGAAACGGCAGCCGGAGGGCGGGTTGAGCAGCGAGGGCGGCGAGCCCGGGATCGGGTTCAACGGTATGTCGACCGGGCCGTCGAGGCTCGGCATCGAGCTCAGCAGACCCAGTGTGTAGGGGTGCTGCGGGGTGCTGAGCACCTCCTTCTTGGTGCCGCGCTCCACACAACGGCCGCCGTACATCACCAGCACGTCGTCCGCGATGTCGGCGATGACACCGAGGTCGTGCGTGATGAAGATGATCGCTGTGCCGAACTCCTGCTGGAGGTCCTTGAGCAGGTCCATGATCTGGGCCTGGACCGTCACGTCGAGCGCGGTGGTCGGCTCGTCGGCGACCAGTAGCTCGGGGTCGCAGACGAGTGCCATCGCGATCATCGCGCGCTGGCGCATACCGCCGGAGAACTGGTGCGGGTAGTCGTCCACCCGGATGTCCGGCTGCGGAATCCCGACCCGCTTCAGCATCTCGATCGCCCGCGCCCGGGCCTCCTTCTTGGAGGCGCCGGTGTGCTTGCGGTACGTCTCACCGATCTGCGAGCCGATCGTGTGGAACGGCGACAGGGAGGCCAGCGCGTCCTGGAAGATCATGGACATCTTGTTGCCGCGCAGCTCCTCCAGCTCCCGCTCCTTGGCGGTGAGCAGGTCCTTGCCGTCGAGCAGGATCTCGCCGTCGATCGCCGTGCGGGCGCGGTCGTGCAGCCCCAGGATCGTCAGGTTGGTGACGGACTTGCCGGAACCCGACTCTCCTACGATGCCCAGCGTCCTGCCCTTGACCAGGTCGAAGGAGAGCCCGTCGACGGCCTTGACGATGCCGTCCTCGGTGGAGAAGTGGACCTTGAGGTCCTTTACGGAGAGGAAGGGCTGCTGATCGGTGCTCGTCACGGGGACGCTCCTGAGGGGGTGATGCGGGGTAGGGGGCAACGGCGGAGGTCAGGCGAGCCGGATCCGCGGGTCGATGAGGGCGTAGACGGCGTCGACGAGGATGTTGAAGACCACGATCGCGGCGGCCGCCAGAAGGGTGACCCCCAACAGCATGGGCAGATCGCTCTTCTCGACGGACTGCACCGCGAGCCGGCCGATGCCCTGCAGGCTGAAGGTCTGTTCGGTGATCATCGCGCCGCCGATGAGGGTGGCCAGGTCGATGCCGAAGATGGTGACGATCGGGCCCATCGCACCGCGCCAGGCGAAGCGGAAGAAGACGTTGCGCCGGGACAGGCCCTTGGCCCGGGCAGTGCGGACGTAGTCCTCGCTGAGCGTCTCGACGAGCTGGGAGCGCGTCATACGGGTGTAGTTGGCGGTCCAGATCAGGGACAGCACCAGCCACGGCAGCAGCAGCCCGGAGGCCCATGCGCCCGGGTTGTCGGTGAGTGGCGTGTAGGAGGGGTTGTCGAGGATGCCGAGCTTGGCGACGAGGAAGTACATCGCGATGTAGCCGACGAAGTAGATCTGCAGCGAGGAGCCTACCAACGAGGCCGAACTGGCGACCTTGTCCTGCCACTTGCCCTGCCTGACGGCGGCCACCATTCCTGTACCGACACCGAAGATCAGGAAGACGACGGCCGAGCCGAAGGCGAGGGAGAGGGTCAGCGGCAGACGGTCCAGGATCGTACCCAGGACGGGCTGGCGGTTGGCGAAGGAGTAGCCGAGGCACGGGGCGTCGCAGTTGCCGAAGTCGCCGTAGCTGCGCCCGACGAAGATGCCCTTGAGCCAGTCCCAGTACTGGACCGGGATCGAATGGTCGATGCCCAGGTTCTGCCGGACCTGCTTGAGCATGTCCGGCGTGCAGTTCTTGCCGCAGGACATCATGGCGGGGTCACGCGGCACTGCGTAGAAGAGCCAGAAGGTGACGGCGCTGATGATCAACAGGATGACCAGCGCGCCGAAGGTTCGGCGGATGAGGAAGCGGAACATGCAGCGTGACTTTCCGGACGGGGCGCCGTCGCCGGGGAGTTGAGTGGGGGTGGGCCGCAGGGGGCGGCCGTCGAAACGTCCGCCCCCGACTTGCTTACTTCTTGACGTAGAGCTGCGTCAGCGCGACGCACGTGTTGCCCGCGTCGTACACGACGTTGCCGACCTTGGATCCGTACATCCAGTTGCGGATCGAGTGGTAGTCCGGGACGACCGGCGCGAGCTCCATGATCTGCTTGTCGATGGCGCCCCAGGCCGCGTTGGCCTTGTCCGTGTCCGCGATCGCGGAGGCCGCGTCGATGGCCTTGTTCACGGTCGGGTCGTTGAGCTGGGCATAGTTGCTGCGGCCGTCGCCGATGTTCTTGCCGCTCCAGCAGGGGTAGAAGACCGAGTAGCCGTTCGGCCAGTCCGGGCTCCAGCCGGCCGCGAACAGGTCGTAGCCGTTGTCGATCTTGCCGATCTGGGTGTAGAAGGTCGACTTGTCGATCTGCTTGTTGACGACCTGGAAGCCCGCCGCCTCCAGGGCGTTCTTGATGGCGACGGCCTGCTTCACCGCGTTGTCCGACTGCTGGTAGGCGATGACCAGCTTCTGGCCGACCTTGCCGGCCTCCTTCAGCAGGGCCTTGGCCTTGGCCGGGTCGCCGCCCGGCTTCTTCTCCACGCCGTAGAGGTCGAAGTGCTCGTAGCCCGGCGTGACAGGCGAAAGGATCGTGGAGGCCAGCGCGCTGGTGGACGCGCCACCGCGGATGGTCTGCAGCTGCTGGTGCGGCCAGGCCCAGTTGATGGCCTGACGGACCTTGACGTCCTTGATCCGGGTGGTGTTGATCGGCCAGTAGTAGGTGACCGTGTCGACCTGGGTGAGGACGCGCTTCTTCAGCGTGGCGTTGGTGAGGACCTGGGCGGTGCGCTCGGGGGCGACCTCGTTGAAGATCGACACCGTGTACTGGTCGTTGCCCTTGTCCGCGATGTAGCGGTCGGTGGAGGCGACGAGCTCGAAGCCGAACTGGAAGACGAACTTGTCCGGGTAGGCGTTGCGGATCGCGTCCGTCTTCGGGTCCCAGTGCTCGTTGCGCACGTACGTCAGGGACTTGCCGATCTGGCGGTCGCCGATCTTGTACGGGCCGAGCGCGTACGGACGCTTGTCGTACTTCTCCTTGGTGTCCTTGCTCTTCTTCACCAGGCCGTAACCCGCCATGGCGAGCGTGAAGTTGAAGTCGGCGCGGGCCTCGGAGAGGGTGAAGGTGACGGTCTTGCCGTCGATCTCGATGGAGGACAGGCTCTTGCCGTCGTAGGGACCCTTGTACTTGTCGCCGCCGACCAGCCACTGCTGGACGTAGCGCGGACCCTCGGTGACGAAAGAGGCGAAGAGGCGCTCGAAGGAGTGGCGGACATCGTCCATGGAGAGGTCGGAGCCGTCCTCCCACTTGATCCCGTCCTTGATCGTGAACGACCAGGTCTTGCCGCCGTCCTTCATGGTGCCGGCGTCGGTGGCGACGTCACCGACAAGCGTGCAGCCGCCCTTCTCGTCCACCTTGTAGCCGGTCAGGCCACGCAGGATCGGACGGGTGATGGCCTGCTCGGTGGAGACGTAGATCTGCGCCGGGTCCAGGTGGTCCATGTCGAACTGGTCGAGCGAGTAGATCGTCCCGCCCTTGACCGCGCCCGTGACCTCCGGCGCCGGGCCGGTGGAGTCGGCCTTCGTGCCGACCGGGATGTTCATGGTCTTCGCGTCGGCGACGGAGGGCACCTTGTTCTTCGACGAAGAACTGCTGCTGCCGTTGCTGCAGGCGCTCAGCACGGTGGTGCCGGCCGCGGCCACACCAGTGGCGATCAGGAAGTTTCTACGGGAAAAGGACATGCTGAGCCTGCCTCATGGATGGAGTCGGGACGAATGGGACCAGTCGGGCGTCGTCGACCGGGACCTGGAGTGGAATTCGGGCTACCGCTTGGACTTCGGGTCGAGCGCGTCGCGCACGGAGTCACCGAGCAGGTTGAAGGCGAGGACGAAGATCACCATCGACAGGCCCGGGAAGAGCATGAAGGTGAAGTCCTCGGTGTAGAACTGGGCGCCGCGCCCGATCATGACGCCCCAGTCGGGGGTCGGGTCCGTGATGCCGACTCCCAGGAAGGCGAGGCCCGCTTCGGCGGTCACATAGGCCGGAAGCATCAGCGTGGACTGGATGATGATCGGCGTCCACAGGTTGGGGAGCAGTTCCTTGAACACGATGCGCATCGGAGAAGCGCCGGTCACCTTCGCGGCTTCGACGAACTCCCGCTCGCGCAGGCCGAGTACCTGGCCGCGCAGAAGTCGGGCGATGGAGGCCCAGCCGAAGGCGGACAGCACGATGATCAGGGAGACGGCGATCAGCCAGGTCGGGGTGTTGTCGTCGGGAGCGACGAAGAAGCCGTAGACCACCGGCATGAACGCGATGAAGAAGAGTGTGGACGGGAACGACAGCACGATGTCGATGATCCGGCCGACGAGGTAGTCGGTCCTGCCGCCCAGGTAGCCCGCCGTGACACCGATCACGATACCGAGGACCGTGGTGAGGATCGTGGCCGCCGTGGCAATGCCCAGTGAGGTCCGGATGCCGTAGAGCAGGAACGTGAAGACATCACGTCCGAGCTGGGGTTCGATGCCGAACCAGAACTCAGAGCTCATACCGCCGTTGGGGCCCGCCGGGTACGAGAACGCGTCGAGCAGGCTCGGGTTTTGGCTGGAGTACGACGTGTACGGGTTCTTCCCGTACAGCTTCGCTATCAGTGGCGCGGCGATCGCGATCACGAAGAAGAAGATCACGATATAAGCGGATATGACGCCCGTGCGGTCCCGCTTGAAGCGCTTCCAGGCCAGTCGCCCGGGGGAGCGGCTCTCGTTGCCCTGAGGGGTGGAGGGCGAGGGCGACTTCTGGACGCTCTCGGCGGTCACCTCGAGCGGGGCAGCTGCCGGTGAAGAAGGGGGGGTCATGGTGCTCCTGGCCCAAGGGAGGGTCTGAATGACTCCGCAGGGCACTCCCCTACGGGCTACGCCGGACTTTTTCAACGTAATTCGCTCAGGGTCAATAAATTCTTGGTCGACTTGGGTTTCTCTTTACTGTCTTTGCCTTTACTTGACTGATCTGTAGCTACGCGTGTAGCGTGCCGTGATCGATCCGTGTCCGGATTCGGGCCAACTTCGCGAAACGGGCAACGAGTTCGATATACGGACGCCTGTGTATCGAAATCTGTACACCCCGTCGTAACAATCCAACGTTTCGGCATCGGATGGCGAAGATCCATTGCGCCCCGAACGGAAGATCCACATCGGTCGACCGCCATCCGGATGGCGCGCCCCGTGAAAGATCCACGGATGGGCTCGGCGCGTATGCGGCACGTCCTCTTTGAGTTGATATTTGCCGGTAACGGACTGGCATTCCTGAGGAGGCACTCCATGCGTGGAGCCACGCACGCCACATGGGCCGCATGCGCGGTGGCGGTCGCACTCGCCGCGACGGCCTGTGGGGGCGGGGGAAGCAGCAGCAGCGGCGGCGGCGACGGCGCGGTGCTCAGCTCCTCCTGGGGTGACCCGCAGAACCCGCTGGAGCCCGCCAACACCAACGAGGTGCAGGGCGGCAAGGTCCTGGACATGATCTTCCGCGGGCTCAAGCGGTACGACCCGAAGACCGGCGCGGCCCAGGACATGCTCGCCGAGAAGATCGACACCACCGACTCGCAGAACTTCACCATCACCGTCAAGAGCGGCTGGAAGTTCAGCAACGGCGAGGCGGTCACCGCCAAGTCCTTCGTCGACGCCTGGAACTACGGCGCCAGCCTGAAGAACAACCAGAAGAACGCGTACTTCTTCGGGTACATCGAGGGCTACGACAAGACGCACCCGGACACCGGCACCCAGACCGCCGACACCCTCTCCGGCCTCAAGGTCACCGGTGACCGGACCTTCACCGTCAAGCTGACCCAGAAGTTCTCGACCTTCCCGGACACCCTCGGCTACTCGGCCTACGACCCCCTGCCCCAGGCCTTCTTCACCGACCACGCCGCCTGGATCAAGAAGCCGGTCGGCAACGGCCCGTACGCGGTGGAGTCGTACACCAAGGGTTCGACGATGTCCCTGAGGAAGTGGGACGGCTACCCCGGCACCGACAAGGCGCAGAACGGCGGCGTCGACCTCAAGGTCTACACCGACAACAACACCGCCTACACCGACCTGATGGCCGGCAACCTCGACCTCGTCGACGACGTCCCGGCCGCCCAGCTCAAGAACGTCAAGAGCGACCTCGGCGACCGCTATCTGAACACCCCCGCCGGCATCATCCAGACGCTCGCGTTCCCGTACTACGACAAGGACTGGAACAAGAGCGGCTCGGAGAAGGTCCGCAAGGGTCTGTCCATGGCGATCAACCGCGAGCAGATCACCGAGACGATCTTCCAGAAGACCCGCACCCCGGCCACCGACTGGACCTCACCGGTCCTCGGCACCAAGGGCGGCTTCCAGGACGGGCTGTGCGGGGACGGCTGCGAGTACAAGCCGGACGAGGCGAAGAAGCTGGTCCAGGAGGGCGGCGGGCTGCCCGGCGGCCAGGTCAAGATCACGTACAACGCGGACACGGGCTCGCACAAGGAGTGGGTGGACGCCGTGTGCAACTCCATCAACAACGCGCTCGGCAACGACAAGGCCTGCGTCGGGAATCCGGTCGGTACGTTCGCGGACTTCCGGAACCAGATCGGGCAGCACAAGATGACGGGCCCGTTCCGGGCCGGCTGGCAGATGGACTATCCGCTCATCCAGAACTTCCTGCAGCCCCTCTACTACACCAACGCCTCCTCCAACGACGGCAAGTGGTCCAACAAGGACTTCGACAAGCTCGTCGACCAGGCCAACAGTGAGAGCGACACAGCCAAGGCGATCTCCCTCTTCCAGGACGCCGAGAAGGTCGTACGCGACAACATGGCCGCCATTCCGCTCTGGTACCAGAACGGCAGCGCGGGCTGGTCCGACCGGCTCTCCAACGTCGCCCTCAACCCGTTCAGCGTGCCGGTCTACAACGAGATCAAGGTGGGCTGAGCGCCCATGGGACGGTACGTGGTCCGGCGTCTGCTCCAGATGATCCCGGTGTTCATCGGGGCCACGCTGCTGATCTTCCTGATGGTGAACGTGATGGGCGACCCCATCGCGGGCCTGTGCGGCGAGCGGCAGTGCGACGCGGCCACGGCCGCCCAGCTGAAGAAGGAGTTCGGCCTCGACAAGCCCGTGTGGCAGCAATACCTGACCTACATGGGGAACGTCTTCACCGGCGACTTCGGCACCGCCTTCAACGGCCAGAAGGTGACCGACCTGATGTCGACGGCGTTCCCCGTCACGATCCGGCTGACGCTCGTCGCGATCCTCTTCGAGATCGTCATCGGCATCACGCTGGGCGTGGTCACGGGGCTGCGGCGCGGCCGGCCCGCCGACACGTCGGTGCTTCTGGCCACCCTCGTCGTCATCTCCGTCCCGACCTTCGTCACCGGCCTGCTGCTGCAGCTGCTGCTCGGCGTCGAGTGGGGCTGGATCAAACCGTCGGTCTCCTCGGACGCCACCTTCGGCGAGCTGATCGTGCCGGGCCTGGTCCTGGCCTCCGTGTCCCTCGCCTACGTCACCCGGCTGACCCGCACCTCCATCGCGGAGAACCGCCGCTCCGACTACGTCCGCACGGCCGTCGCCAAGGGTCTGCCCCGCCGGCGGGTGATCATCCGGCACCTGCTGCGCAACTCCCTGATCCCCGTGGTCACCTTCATCGGCACCGACATCGGCGCCCTGATGGGCGGCGCGATCGTCACCGAGCGGATCTTCAACATCCACGGCGTCGGCTACCAGCTCTACCAGGGCATCCTGCGGCAGAACACGCAGACGGTCGTCGGCTTCGTGACCGTCCTCGTCCTCGTCTTCCTGGTGGCCAACCTGATCGTCGACCTCCTGTACGCCGTACTCGACCCGAGGATCCGCTATGCCTGAGCAGCCGTACGAACCGGAGGGCGCCATCGCCGGCACCGGCATGGGCGGCGCGATGGACCTCGCGACGAGCGAGGCGACGACCCTGGAGAGGACACCGGACGGCCCCGAGGGCACCGGCCCCCAGGGCAAGCCCCGGTCCCTGTGGTCCGACGCCTGGCGCGATCTGCGCCGCAACCCCGTCTTCATCATCTCGGGGCTGGTGATCCTCTTCCTGGTCGTCATCTCCCTGTGGCCGTCCCTGATCGCCTCGGGCAACCCGCTCAAGTGCGACCTCTCCAAGGCCCAGGAGGGCTCCCAGCCGGGGCATCCCTTCGGCTACGACGGCCAGGGCTGCGACGTCTACACACGCACCGTGTACGGGACCCGCATCTCGATCAGCGTCGGCGTTCTGGCCACGGCCGGCATCGCGCTCCTCGGCTCGTTCCTCGGCGGGCTCGCCGGGTACTTCGGCGGGGGCTGGGACTCCCTGACGTCCCGGGTCACCGACATCTTCTTCGCCATCCCGGTCGTGCTCGGCGGTCTCGTCCTGCTCTCCGTGGTGACCAGCAACACCATCTGGCCGGTCATCGGGTTCATGGTGCTGCTCGGCTGGACGCAGGTCTACCGCATCGCACGCGGCGCGGTCATCACCGCCAAACAGAACGACTACGTGCAGGCCGCCCGCGCCCTGGGCGCCTCCGACTCCCGCATCCTGCTGCGCCACATCGCGCCCAACGCGGTCGCCCCGGTGATCGTCGTGGCGACCATCGCGCTGGGTACCTACATCGCCCTGGAAGCCACCCTGTCCTACCTCGGCGTCGGCCTGAAGCCGCCCACGGTCAGCTGGGGCATCGACATCTCCTCGGCCTCCGCCTACATCCGCAACGCCCCGCACATGCTCCTCTGGCCGGCCGGCGCCCTGGCGATCACCGTCCTCGCCTTCATCATGCTCGGCGACGCGGTACGCGACGCCCTCGACCCGAAGCTGAGGTGACGGCGTCATGGCGCTGGACATCCCGGGCCACGGGAAGGGGCCACGGGCGAGCCGAGTCCGCATCGACGCGGCACAGGGCATTCCGGCCCAGATCCCCCGTTCCGACCCACACGGTCCGGGACTCCTGCACCGCTCGGCGGGACGCCCTCGTGCGCGACGCCCTCGACCCGAAGCTGAGGTGAGCCGTCGTCATGCTGCTCGAAGTGCGTGACCTGCATGTGGAGTTCCGGACCCGGGACGGGGTCGCCAAGGCCGTCAACGGGGTCGACTACGGCGTGGACGCGGGAGAGACGCTCGCCGTGCTGGGGGAGTCGGGGTCGGGGAAGTCGGTGACCGCGCAGGCCGTGATGGGGATTCTCGACACTCCGCCGGGGAGGATCACCCGCGGCGAGATCCTCTTCCAGGGCAAGGACCTGCTGAAGCTCAAGGAGGAGGAGCGGAGGAGGGTCCGGGGCGCCGAGATGGCGATGATCTTCCAGGACGCGCTGTCCTCCCTGAACCCCGTGCTCTCGGTGGGCGACCAGCTCGGCGAGATGTTCGTCGTGCACCGGGGGATGTCCAGGAAGGACGCGCGGGCCAAGGCCGTCGAGCTGATGGACCGGGTGCGCATCCCGGGCGCCGCGGCCCGGGTCAAGGACTATCCGCACCAGTTCTCCGGCGGTATGCGCCAGCGCATCATGATCGCGATGGCGCTCGCCCTGGAGCCGGCCCTCATCATCGCCGACGAGCCCACGACCGCGCTCGACGTCACCGTCCAGGCCCAGGTCATGGACCTGCTCGCGGACCTGCAGCGCGAGTACAACATGGGGCTCATCCTCATCACCCACGACCTCGGCGTGGTCGCCGACGTCGCCGACCGGATCGCCGTGATGTACGCGGGCCGGATCGTCGAGTCGGCGCCGGTGCACGACATCTACAAGGCGCCCGCGCACCCGTACACCAGGGGCCTGTTGGAGTCGATCCCGCGCCTGGACCAGAAGGGGCAGGAGCTCTACGCCATCAAGGGTCTGCCACCCAACCTCATGCACATCCCGCCGGGCTGCGCCTTCAACCCCCGCTGTCCGATGGCCCAGGACGTGTGCCGCACCGACGTTCCGCCTCTGTACGAGGTTGATCAGGACCGGGGCAGTGCCTGCCACTTCTGGAGGGAGTGCCTCAATGGTTGAGCGAGAGCCGATCCTGGACGTGAGTGGACTGGTCAAGCACTACCCGTTGACCCGGGGCATTCTGTTCAAGAAACAGATCGGTGCCGTCAAGGCGGTTGACGGTGTGGACTTCACGCTCGACAAGGGAGAGACCCTCGGCATCGTCGGGGAGTCCGGCTGCGGCAAGTCAACTGTTGCCAAGATGCTCGTCAACCTTGAGCGCCCGACCGCGGGATTGATCAGATACAAGGGCGATGACATCGGCAAGATGTCCGCCAAGGCGCTCAAGTCGGTCCGCCGCAACATCCAGATGGTCTTCCAGGACCCGTACACCTCGCTCAACCCCCGTATGACCGTGGGCGACATCATCGGGGAGCCCTACGAGATCCACCCCGAGGTGGCCCCGAAGGGCGACCGGCGCACGAAGGTCCAGGAGTTGCTGGACGTCGTCGGGCTCAACCCCGAGTACATCAACCGCTATCCGCACCAGTTCTCCGGCGGCCAGCGCCAACGCATCGGCATCGCCCGGGGGTTGGCACTGCGCCCGGAGGTCATCGTCGCCGACGAACCGGTCTCCGCGCTGGACGTCTCCGTGCAGGCCCAGGTGATCAACCTGATGGCCCGGCTGCAGAACGAGTTCGAGCTGTCGTACGTCTTCATCGCGCACGACCTGTCGATCGTCCGGCACATCTCGGACCGGGTCGGGGTGATGTACCTCGGGCGGATCGTGGAGATCGGCAGGGGCGAGGAGATCTACGACCACCCGACGCACCCCTACACCCAGGCGCTGCTCTCCGCGGTCCCCGTGCCCGACCCGGAGGCCCGGGAGCACCGGGAGCGGATCATCCTCGCCGGTGATGTTCCGTCCCCGACGAACGTCCCCTCCGGCTGCCGTTTCCGCACCCGCTGCTGGAAGGCGCAGGAGCGGTGCGCGCTGGAGGTGCCACTGCTCGCGGTGCCGGCGGAGTTCCGGCTCGCGAGCGGGCCGGCCGCGCATGACTCGGCTTGCCACTTCGCGGAAGAGAAGCAGGTCGTGCCGCCGGAGGAGCCGGGAGCAGACGGCAACGGACCGGGGTGACATGGCGCACCCCGGTCCGTTTACGGCACCCGCACGGCCGTACGCTCATTAGACTGACGCGTCCGTATATCGGGATCGGGTCGGCCAAGTTGCCTACGTGTTAACGCGGTTGATGTGTGTTTGCGTGGTTATGCCAGGCCGAGCGAGCGCTTCAGGAAGTCCAGCTGGAGCCGCAGCAGATTCTCCGCGACCGTCTCCTGCGGGGTCATGTGGGTCACCCCGGACAGCGGCAGCACCTCGTGCGGGCGGCCCGCGGCCAGCAGGGCCGAGGACAGCCGCAGGGAGTGGGCGACCACCACGTTGTCGTCGGCGAAGCCGTGAACGAGCATCATCGGGCGGTGCGGCTCGGCCGCGTCCACCAGACCGTCGTCGTCGATCAGCGAGTTACGGCGGTAGACCTCCGGCTGCTCGTCCGGGTGGCCGAGGTAGCGCTCCTGGTAGTGGGTGTCGTACAGGCGCAGGTCGGTGACCGGGGCGCCCACCACCGCCGCGTGGAAGACGTCCGGGCGGCGCAGTGCCGCGAGGGCCGCCAGATAGCCGCCGAAGGACCAGCCGCGGATCGCGACCCGGCCGAGGTCCAGCGGGAAGTCGGCGGCGAGCGCCTGGAGGGCGTCCACCTGGTCCTGGAGCACGACCTCGGCCAGGTCGTCGCGGACCGCCTTCTCCCAGGCGGGGGAGCGGCCCGGGGTGCCCCGTCCGTCGGCGACGACCACCGCGAACCCCTGGTCGGCGAACCACTGCGAGGTGAGATGCGGATGGTGCGCGGCGACCACCCGCTGGCCGTGCGGACCCCCGTACGGGTCCAGCAAAACCGGAAGGGGATCGTCACCTTGGTAGTCCTGAGGCAACAGCACGGCGCACGGGATTCGCCGTGCGCCCCCCTCGGTGAGGATCACGCGCGGGGACATACCGGGATCTTCGGCGTACGAGGGGATGGTCGCCGTCTGCTTGCCGTCTCGCAGCACCTGCACCTGCGCGCCCGCCCGACCGGGCGTCGCCGACACCAGTACGGTCACGCCCCCGGCGCGCACCGCCGAGTGCACGCCGGCTTCCTGCGAGACGCGCTCCAGGCCGAGCTCGCTGACGCGGTAGACGTGCACTTCGCCGATCTCGAGGGACTCGGCCTCCGCGCCCGCCGAGGCGGAGACCAGCACGTCGTCGGCGGTCACGTCCAGGACCGCGCGTACATGCAACTGCGGTCCGGTCAGCGGGCGTTCGCCCACCGCGAGGACGCGCGCGCCGCCCTCGTCGGTGATCCGCACGAGCTGCCCCGAGGGGCTCCAGCAGGGCACCCCGGGGAAAAGATCCAGCCAAACTGGATCTTCGTCCGCGTGCACCAGCCGGGTCGCGCCGGTGTCCGGGTCCACGGCCAGGAACAGCTGGCTGCGCTGGTCCCGGGCCTGGACCAGGAGCAGCGGGGCACCCGCCGCTGACCAGTGCACATGCGCCAGATACGGGTAGCGCGCCCAGTCCCAGACGACCTCCGTGCGCGACCCGTCGAGGCCGATCACGAACAGCCGTACGTCCGCGTTGTCCGTCCCCGCCGCCGGATACGGGACGTGCTGTGGGTCACGTTCCGGATGGGCGGGGTCGGAGATCCACCAGCGTCGTACCGGCGTGTCGTCCACGCGCGCGACGAGCAGCCGGTCCGCGTCCGGCGACCACCAGAAGCCCCGCGAGCGCCCCATCTCCTCGGCCGCGATGAACTCGGCCAGCCCATAGGTGACGTGGGCCGACTCCGGCTCCGCGAGCGCCCGTTCACCCTCGCCCTCGGCGCCCACCACCCGCAGGGCGCCCTGGGCGACGTACGCGACGAAGCGGCCGTCGGGGGAGGGGCGCGGGTCGATCACCGGTCCGGGGACGGGGAGCTCACGTGCCGTGCCGGCCCGCAGCTCGGCCGTGAAAAGCCGCCCCGACAAGGCGAAAGACGCCAACTCCACGTCCCCGTCGGTGGCGTAGCCGACGATCCCGGCGCCGCCCTCACGGCTGCGTTCCCGGCGCGCCCGCTCCTCGGGCGAGAGCTCCTCGTCGGTGCCGCCGAGCAGGGCGCGCGGGTCGGCCGCCACGCGCTCCCCGCCGTCCGCGAGATCGAGAACCCAGAGCGCATTCGCCCTGTCCGTGCCGGAGGCGGAGCGCAGGAACACGACACGGGCGCCGTCGGGCGCCACCGTGAACGCGCGGGGCGCGCCGAGCGTGAAGCGCTGGGTGCGGGCGTGCCGGCGGGGGAAGGAGTCGGACGTCGTCGTCATGCCCCGACCATATTGGCCATGCGCCCCCTTGTGCGGCCGTGCGCCGACCGATGCGCAGGTCCGGATAGTTATGATCACTAGCGCATAGTGGGTATGAACCTGCTGGTCCTTGTGGGTTTGTCCGCAAGGATTTTGTTGCCCCTTGGTCCGACTCCCCGCGCTCTTGGGATCTTTGGAGGTGAGCCGCCGTGGCACTCTCGATTTCGGCGGTGGTGCTGCTGGCGATCGTCGTCTTCCTGCTGGTCAGGAAGTCAGGGCTGAAGGGCGGGCATGCCGTCGTCTGCATCCTCCTGGGGTTCTATCTCGCCTCCTCGACGGTCGCGCCCACGATCAACGATCTGACGACGAACATCGCGAGCATGATCGGCAGCATCAAGTTCTGACGTGCGTAGGGTGGGGGCCATGACGGAATCCCCCGCCCGTCGTCTGCTGCTCGTGCACGCGCATCCGGACGACGAGTCGATCAACAACGGCGCGACCATGGCCAGGTACGCGGCCGAGGGTACCCGTGTGACCCTGGTCACCTGCACCCTCGGTGAGCTCGGCGAGGTCATCCCGCCGGAGCTCCGGCACCTCACCGGCGCCGCACTCGGGGAGTACCGCCTCGGCGAGCTCACCGCCGCCATGGGTGAGCTCGGCGTCACGGACTTCCGTCAGCTCGGTGTCCCGGGCCGCTACCGGGACTCCGGGATGATGGGGCTGCCCGACAACGACGACCCCGCCTGCTTCTGGCAGGCCGACGTCGACGAGGCCGCCCGGCATCTGGTCGAGGTGATCCTGGAGGTACGCCCCCAGGTGCTCGTCACCTACGACGACAACGGCGGCTACGGCCACCCCGACCACATCCAGGCCCACCGCGTCGCCCTGCGCGCCGCCGAACTGGCCGCGGGGGAGGGCTGGGAGATCCCCAAGGTGTACTGGAACCGGGTGCCCCGGTCGATCGCCGAGGGTGCTTTCGCCCGGCTTGCGGAGGATCTGCCCACCCTGCCCTTCTCCAAGGCCGCCGTCATCGACGACGTCCCCGGAGTGGTCGACGACGACCGCGTCACCGCCGAGATCGACGGCACCGCGCACGCCGCCGCCAAGGCCGCCGCGATGCGGGCACACGCGACGCAGATCGAGGTCGCGGGGCCGTACTTCGCGCTCTCCAACGAGCTCGCGCAACCCCTCTTCACCACCGAGTACTACGAGTTGGTGCGCGGGCGGGCGGGAGCCGCGCGGGAGACCGACCTGTTCGCGGGCATCGAGGAGGCGTCATGAGCGACCGCGGTCCCGCGCTGGCCCAGCCGCTGCGGGCGCCCTCCGCGGGGCGGGTCGTGCTGTACATCGGACTGGCCGTGCTCGGCGCGGTGGTCGGGGCCGCCGGTGCGCTGGTGCAGGCCGCGTGGTTCCCCGGCGGGCTGCTGCTCGCGCTCGCCGGTGAGGCCGGGCTCTGTCTCGGCGGGGGCTGGGCCGTGCGCGGCCGGGGCGGGGCCGCCGCGCCCGCGGCCGGCTGGATCATCGCCGTCATCCTGCTCACCGCCAGCCGCCCGGAGGGTGACTTCCTGTTCGGTGCGGGAGGCGGCTCGTACCTCTTCCTCCTCGGCGGTATGGCTGTTGCTGTGATCTGCGCCACCATCGGACAGGGATGGCAACCTGGCGGCGGTGACGTCCGACTTGGCAAGTGACGTACCACTTCGCCATTAACCGCGCGTGGGAGTCCCGTGTGGGTTTCCCCGGCGGTCGTGGGATACGGCCCAGAAGTGGCCAGTATGGTGGTGCGCGCCGCCGAGCTGCCCGTGAGGTCATGTCGGGCGGCGGAGCCAACCGGGAGAACCTGCCTTGAGTCGTGAAACTGACACTCCGTCCTCCGGGCCCAACGGGCACAACGGAGCCGCCTATCCGTCGGGCACGCCGCCGTACGGCACCCCCGCGGTTTCCGATGGCGGTACGGACGCGGGCCGTTCGGCCGCGCAGCCGGAGGAACGCAAGACTGAGACCACGCTGACGACCCGGATCCGGATCAACATCCCCGGGTCGCGGCCCATTCCGCCGGTCGTCGTGCGGACGCCGGTGGCGGACGCCGAGAGCTCCGAGCGGACCGGCGAGACCGAGCTGCCGACGCCGGGGGTGACCCAGGCCATGAGTACCGTCGAGCCTCCGGCCGAGCCCGCGCCTCCGGCCGGGGAGAAGGCCAGCGACTGGTTCGCGCCCCGCAAGTCCGGCCCGGCCAAGGGCGGTCAGGGCGGCGGCGCCACCAACGGGGCCGGGCTACCCGGTGGTTCGGGTGCCGCTGCGCCCGGTGCGGGTACCGGAGCGGCTCCCGGCGCGGGCGCCGCGCGTCCCTCCGGGCCCGGCGCGGGTCTTCCCGGCGGTGCGCGACAGGGCGGCCGCCCCGGTGGCGTGGTCGGCTCCATGAGTGTGCCGGGCGGCTCCCGGGCCGGCGGCGCACGACCGGGCCAGACCAACGGCGCCGGGCTCCCCGGCGCGACCGGCGGTCCGGTGGCTCCCGGCCACGGCGGCGGCACCGGCTCCTTCGACGTCACCGAGGCGCTGGCCGCGGGCCCGCTGGGCGGCAACGGCACGCGTCCCGGCGCCGGTGAGCCGCGCCGCGACGACCTGCCGTTCTTCTCGGAGGGCGACGGCGGCACCCAGAACGGCTACAGCGCCCAGAACGGACAGAACTCGCAGAACGGCCAAGGCGGTTACGGCGGCCCGGGCGGCGCGAGCGGCTTCAACGGGCCGAACGGCGGCCAGGGCGGACCCCAGGGCCCCGCGGGCCCGACCGGCGGCCCGGTCACGGGCGACGGCCCGAGGGTCCCGCCGATCGGCGTGGGCCCCTCCGGTCCCGGCGCGGGCACGGGCCCCTTCCGCCCCGGCGCGGGCAACGGCGCCGGACCTCTGGGTCCGGGCTCCGGCAACGGCCTCGGTCCCGGCGGCCCCCCCGGCCCCGGCTCCGGCATCAACGCGGGCCCCCAGGGCGCCGGTCTCGGCCCCGGTGGCGGTCTCAGCGACGACACCGCGATCCTCACCCCGCAGAAGCCGGCCCCCGAGCCCGGCTCGGGGGGCTACCCGGCCCCGGACAACATCTCCGGACAGACCGTCACCAGTGGCATTCCGGTCGTCCCGCCGGGCTCCAACTCCCCGTTCGGGCCGGGTGCGTTCGGCCAGGACGAGCGCCCCGACGGTCCGGGCCCGCACACGCCCCCGAAGCTGCCCGAGCCGAGCTCGCAGAAGGCGTCCGCCGCCCCCAAGAAAAAGAAGAAGGGGCGCAACAAGCTGGTCCTGCTCGGCGGCGTCGCGGTCGTCGCCGGCGTCGGTGCCTACGGCGCCGGCCTGCTGATGAACCACTCCGACGTGCCCAAGGGCACCACCGTGCTCGGCGTCGACATCGGCGGCGGCACCCGCGACGACGCCGTCAAGAAGCTCGACGCGGCCTTCGGCGACCGGGTGAACAAGCCGTTGAAGCTGTCCGTCGGCGGCAAGACCGTCGAGCTCAAGCCGGACCAGGCGGGGCTCCAGTTCGACGAGCAGTCCACGGTCTCCGCGGCCGCGCAGGCCGACTACAACCCGATCTCCGTGATCGGCTCCCTCTTCGGCAACCACCGGGTCGTCGACCCGGTCATGCCGGTCGACGAGGAGAAGCTGACGGCGGCCCTGCAGACCGCGTCCGGCGGCTCCGGCTCGATGACCAACGGCACGATCCAGTTCAAGTCCGGCAAGGCCGTGGCCGTCTACGGCAAGGCGGGCAAGGGCATCGACGCCGCCAAGTCGGTCCAGGCGGTCGAGGAGGCGTACCGCAGCCAGGTGGAGACGAACTCCACCGACCAGGTGGCGGTCGTCACCACGACCCAGCAGCCGTCGATCACGAACGCCGAGGTCGACCGGGAGATGAAGGCCTTCGCCGAGCCCGCGATGTCGGGGCTCGTCACGGTCAAGGCGGACGCGGGCGGCACGCCGGTGGTCTTCAGTCCGCAGAACTCCCTGTGGAAGTTCCTGAAGGTCAAGGCCGTCAACGGCAAGCTCGTCGACAACCCCGACCTCACCGCGCTCAAGAACCTCTACGGCGGAGCCTTCGACGGCGTCCAGATCACCCGAGGCACCGGCAAGAAGACCGCCGTCACGCCCCAGGACGTCTACGTCGCCCTGCGCCAGGCCCTGCTCAGCAAGACCAACCGGGTCGGCGTCATCGAGACCAACCCGAGCTAGGGCCTGCTGCGAAAGTCCCGTCGTCCGCCCGTAGGGCGGGGCCTGCGGCGTCCGGTGCGTGCTCTCGGCGTGCCGGGTGCAGGCCCTCGTACTGGA
>NZ_JBSFHA010000138.1:0-18550 GCF_053596855.1 Streptomyces sp. NPDC001617 | reverse complement strand
GCGCCCTGCTCACCGCGATCCCGACCCTGATCGTGTACTTCGTGCTGCAGCGGCAGTTCGTCAGCGGGCTGACGCTGGGCGCCAACAAGGGCTGACGGTCCATCAGTGCTATGTCACATGTCACATGTCACATATGACATTGCACCGTTTTGAAAGAGAACCACTGTGCCCCACCCCTTCACCCCCATAGCCACCGTCCCCGTGGACCCGGTCAACGCCCGTGTCCACGAGGAGGGCTGGCAGTCCTGGAGCCCCAGCGGCGCCTACGCCCTCGGCGAGAAGCCGTACCGCCCGACCGACGACAACTGGGCAACGGTCTGCTACCGCCCCGGCGTCACCGCCCCCGAGGGCACCTTCCAGGGCGAGGGCCTGCTGGCACTCGACCCGGGCGACGGCTCACCGACCCGTCTGTGGGCGGCAGTCGAGCCCACCCGGGCGGTCCCGTCGATCCGCCTGGTCGTGACGGACGGCGTCGCGGAGGTCACCGCCGACGGGCCGGTGAAGGAGTGGACCGGCGCCGACATCCAGTCGGCGCTGGCGGACTGGGCCTCCGCGCTCGACGTACCGGCCCCGCGCCCGGCCCCCACCGTCTGGTGCTCCTGGTACGAGTACTTCACGAACGTCACCGAGGACGACATCCACGAGAACCTCCGTGCGATGGACACCCTCGACCTGCCCATCGACGTGGTCCAGATCGACGACGGCTACCAGAAGGCCCTCGGCGACTGGCTCACCCTCTCCGGCCGCTTCCGTTCCCGCGAGGGCATCGCGAACGCCATCCGGGCCCGGGGGCGCCGTGCCGGCATCTGGACGGCCCCCTTCCTGGTCGACCCGGCGAGCGACCTGGCCACCGAGCACCCCGACTGGCTGGTCCGCGACACCGACGGCGGCTTCACCCACGCCGGCCGCAACTGGGGCCACGACCTGCGCGTCCTGGACACCACCCACCCCGAGGCGGCGGCCTGCCTCACCGACGTCTTCCGGACGCTGCGCGCCGAGGGCTACGACTACTTCAAGGTCGACTTCCTCTACGCGGGCGCCCTGGACGGCGTACGACACGCAGACGTCGACGCCCTCACCGCGTACCGCTCGGGCATCGAGCTGATCCGGGAGGCGATCGGCCCGGAGGCCTATCTGCTGGGCTGCGGCGCACCCCTGTTGGCGTCGATCGGCCTGTTCGACGCGATGCGCGTCAGCCCCGACACGGCCCCGCACCGCCGCTCCGAGGCCGACGACTACAGCCAACCCGGCCAGGACCCGGCCGAGTTCACCGGCGTGGGCCGGCAGTGGCAGCACGGCCGTCTCTGGGTCAACGACCCCGACTGCCTGATGGCCCGCCCGGCGGTGGAGACGAGGGAGCGGTGGGCTGCCCATGTCGAGGCGACGGGCGGCCTGATGGCGTCGAGCGACCGCCTGCTGTCGCTGGACGAGTGGGGCGTGGAGACAACGCGGCGCCTTCTCGGCGGAGTTGACCGATGACCAGATCCCTGAAGCTGCCGGGCATCGCGTACGGCGGCGACTACAACCCCGAGCAGTGGCCCGAGGAGGTCTGGGCCGAGGACATGCGGCTGATGGCCGAGGCCGGGGTCACCATGGTCAGCGTCAACATCTTCTCCTGGGCGCTGCTCGAACCCTCCGAGGGCACGTACGACTTCTCGCGCCTCGACCGCATCCTCGACATGCTCTACACCCACGGCATCGCGGCCGACCTGGCGACCCCGACGGCGGCCCCGCCGGCCTGGTTCTTCGTCGAGCACCCGGACGCCCTGCCGGTCGACCAGGACGGCCGCAGACTGTCGTACGGCAGCCGCCAGACGTTCTGCCCGTCGAGCCCCGCCTACCGCGAGGCGGCCCTGCGGATGGCCGGGGAACTGGGGAGGCGCTACGCCGACCACCCCGCCGTCGTGATGTGGCACGTCCACAACGAGTACGGCTGCCACAACGCCGAGTGCTACTGCGATGTGAGCGCGGAGGCGTTCCGCGCCTGGCTCCAGGACCGTTACGCGAGCCTGGACGCGCTCAACCACGCCTGGGGCACGACGTTCTGGAGCCAGTGGTACTACGACTGGAACCAGATCCTGCCCCCGCGCGCGACCGGCGCGGTCCCCAACCCCACCCACCAGCTGGACTGGCGCCGCTTCTGCAGCGACGCGCTGCTCTCGCTGTACGAGGCGGAGAGCGAGGTCCTGCGGGCTGCGGCCCCTGAGACCCCCGCGACCACCAACTTCATGGTGAACTTCAGCTTCGAGGCGCTGGACTACTGGCGCTGGGCCCCGGCCCTGGACATCGTCTCCAACGACCACTACCTGCGCTCCACCGACGCCGAGTCCCAGATCGACATCGCCCTCAGCGGCGACCTGGTCCGCTCCCTGGCGGGCGGCCCCTGGCTGCTGATGGAGCACTCGACGGGCGCGGTGAACTGGCAGCCGGTCAACCGGGCCAAGACGGCAGGGGAGTTGCGCCGCAACGCCCTCGCCCATGTGGCCCGGGGCGCCGACGGCATCGCCTACTTCCAGTGGCGGGCGGCGAAGGCGGGCGCCGAGCAGTGGCACTCGGCGATGCTGCCGCACGCCGGCACCGACAGCCAGATCTGGCGGGACGTGGTCCGACTGGGCGCGGACCTGCGGGCGTTGGCGGAGGTACGGGGCAGCACGACCCCGGCGCAGGTGGCCATCACCTGGGACTGGAACTCCAGTTGGGCGATGGAGCTCCCCTCCCAGCCGAGCGGCGAACTGCGCTTCCTTGACCTGGTCCGCTCCTGGTACGAGCCACTGTGGCGCGCGGGCGTGCAGGTGGACTTCGTCCGCCCGGACGCGGACCTCTCCCCGTACCGGCTGGTCCTGGTCCCCAGTCTCTACCTGGTGGACGACGAGTCCTCGGCCAACCTGACGACCTTCGCCGAGCGCGGCGGCACGCTGGCGGTCGGCTTCCACAGCGGCATGGTGGACGCCAACTGCCATGTCCGGCTGGGCGGTTACCCCGGCGCCTTCCGCGAGGCCCTGGGCGTACGCACGGACGAGCTGTTTCCCCTCCTGCCCGGACAGACGCCGACCCTCACCGACGGTGGCACAGGCACCCTCTGGTCGGAACGGGTGCGGCTGGAGGGCGCGGAGGCGGTGACGTCGTACACGGACGGCCCCCTGACGGGAGTCCCGGCGGTGACACGCAACTCCTATGGCACGGGCACCACTTGGTACATCGCCACCCACCCCGACCCGACGACCCTGGCCACCCTGCTGGACCGCGTCCGTACGGAGGCGGGCGTGGCCCCCGTCCGCACGACCCCCGCCGATGTGGAGGCGGTGCTGCGACGCGGCCCGGACGCCGACTACCTCTTCCTGATCAACCACAGTGACGAGTCCGCGGAGGTCCCGGTCTCCCCGGGTGCGGTCGAACTCCTCACCGGAAAGCCGCTGTCGGGCTCGGTCGGCGTGCCGGCGGGCGAGGTGGCGGTGGTGCGGGAGCCGCGGCGGGACTGAGCGGCTCAGACGGCACATGACCGGAGGCCCCGGCCGGGGCCTCCGGTCAGCGCACCGGGAAGCCGAAGGTGTACCCCTGCTCCTTCAGCCACGGCAGGACCTCACGCAGGGCCGCCACCGTCTCGGAGCGGTCGCCGCCGCCGTCGTGGAAGAGGATGGTCGGGCCGTTGGAGACCTCGCTCTTGACGGTGGTGACGATGGCGGCCGTGCCGGCGCGCTCGAAGTCCTTGGAGTCGACGTTCCAGCCGAGCGGGCGCATGCCGTGGGAGGCGGCGAGGTGGCGGCTGTAGGGGGTGAAGGCGCCGCCCGGGGCGCGGTAGTAGAGCGGGCGGACGCCGCCCGAGGCCTTGGTGATCATGTCGGCGGCGTTGAGGATCTCCTGCGACTGGTAGGCCTGGGACTTCTTGTCCATGGTGGTGTCGTGGGACACCGTGTGGTCGCAGAGCCGGTGTCCGGCCGCCACGACGGCCTTGACGATGTCCGGGTTGGCCTGGGCCTGCGGGCCGATCATGCAGAAGGTGGCCTTCACGCCGTATTCCTTGAGGACTTGCAGCATCTGTGGCGTCCAGACGGGGTCCGGCCCGTCGTCGATGGTGATGTTGACGGCACGGGCGCCTCCGGCCGAAGCGTGCGCTATCTCCGCCGACACGGGAGCCACCTTCCGGGCCTGCGCCTGGGTGTTGGACTTGCCGGGGTGAGCCTGGACACCTGCGGCGGCACCGATCTGCGCGCCCCACACCGAGGCCATGGCGGCCATCGCGGTCACCCCGACCGCCGCCGCGAGCACCTTGCCGTACCAACCCCGTCCGCTGTGTCGCGTCATGACCCGTGTTCCCTGCCGTCGCCGTGTGCCTGCGCATCCTGTGCGTCCTGTGCATACGACAAGAGGCTGTAAGTCTGCTCACGGATCCCGTCGTTACCGATCACGGACAAACCCGCGGGGATCTCGCGACAGAACCTCGCGACAGAACCAGCGGACAGAACCAGCCGACAGAACCTCGCCACCCAACCTCCCCCGCCTTCCGGCCATCTCAAGAGAGGGACGACAAACCGGAAGGGGTGAGGGAGAACCGTGCCGGCCATGGGTCAGCGGATGCACCTGGTGCTGCTCACCGCCTGGACAGTCCTGTGGTTCGCCGTCGTCGAGCGGCACGGGGGGTTCTCCTGGCACTACCTGCGTACGGGCGGGGAGTTGCTCTACGCGGGCCGGCACCGCCCCGACGGCGGCCTGAACCTCTACGCCCACCACCCCGACCTGCAGATGGGCCCGCTCAGCTTCCTGGCCGCCGGCCTGTTCAACCCCTTCCCCGAGCCCGTCGGCCAGTTCCTGGCCGCCGCCCTGATGTCCCTGCTCGGCCTGGTGATCCTGGTGGTGGCCGGCCGCAGCGCCGCCTGGCACTTCCTCGGCACCGGCACCAACCACCAGCGCCTGCGCCAGCGCGTGCTGATCGCGGGCCTGGCCTTCATCCCGATGTGGATCGAGGTCGCGGTCCGCTTCGGCCACCTCGACGACGTCCTGGCCCTCTTCTTCACGACCCTGGCCGTACGGTCCCTCACCCGCGGCAATGCGGCCGCGACCGGCGCGTTACTGGCCCTGGCCATGGACTCCAAACCGACGGCCCTGGCCTTCCTGCCCCTCCTTTTCGCACTCCCGAGAAGCCAGTGGCTGCGCGCGGGCGCATGGTGCGCGGCCCTGGTGGCGCTGGTCTGGCTGCCGTTCTTCCTCGACGCCCCGGACTCCTTCGCCGCGGCGCAGTTCACCATCCCCAACCAGCCCGCGTCCGCGCTGCGTTGGCTGGGCGTCGAGGACCCGCGCACCCCGCCCTGGGACCGCCCCGCCCAGGCCGCGGCGGGCCTGGCTCTGGGCGGCATCGCCGTCTGGCGAGGCCGCTGGCCGGCCGTGGTCCTGCTCGGCGCGGGCGCCCGCATCGCGCTGGACCCCAGCGTCTACACGTACTACACCGCGTCCGTCCTGCTCGGCACCCTGCTGTGGGACGTCATCGGCCAACGCCGTCTGGTCCCCTGGTGGAGCTGGATCGCCCTGATCACCCTCTACGGCACCGTCTTCGCCGTCCCCGACGACGCGACCCGCGGCCTGGTCCGCCTCGGCTTCGTGGTCGTGTCCACCGCATACGTGCTGTTCTGGCCCGTGCGGGATCGGAGGCGGCGACAGCCCCTGCCTCCTGGCGGGCAGAGCCGTCAGGTGGTCACCAGGTGACCGGAAGCTCGGTGACGCCGCCGGTGAGGGTGGTGCGCACCTCCAGCTCGTCGACGCCCTTGGCGAGCCGCAGACCGGGCAGCCGGCGGGCCAGGGTGGCGAACACGATGCGCAGCTCCACGCGGGCCAGGCTCGCGCCGATGCAGAAGTGCACGCCGTGGCCGAAGCCGAGGTGGGTGTGTTCGGCGCGGTCGGGGTCGAAGGTCTCTGCGTCGGTGTAGACGGCGGGGTCGCGGTTGGCGGAGTTGACCGACAGGACCACGGCGTCGCCGCGGCGGATGGTGACGCCGGCGACGTCGACGTCGGTGTGGGCGTACCGCAGGAGGCCGAGGTCTCCGGGCGCGCCCATGCGCATGATCTCCTCGACGGTGGCGTTGACCCGGCCGGCCGGGTCGGCGGTCAGCGCCCGCCACCGGTCCGGGCGGGTGAGCAGGAGCAGCGTGCCCAGGCCGATGCGGTTGACGGTGGTCTCGTGCCCGGCGAACAACAGCCCGACGCAGAGCCGGACCATCTCGTCGTACGCGTAGTCCGGGTCGGTGCTCTGCGCACGCACGAGGTCGGAGATCACGTCCTCGCCGGGCCGCGCGCGTTTGGTCTCGGCCAGAGCGGTCATGTAGGC
Organism: Streptomyces sp. NPDC001617; assembly: GCF_053596855.1. NCBI lineage: Bacteria > Bacillati > Actinomycetota > Actinomycetes > Kitasatosporales > Streptomycetaceae > Streptomyces > Streptomyces sp. NPDC001617. The sequence goes on along the minus strand of NZ_JBSFHA010000138.1, from coordinate 12,234 downwards.
GCTGAACTCGTCCCGGGCCCGGTGGGCCGCGTCGCCGATGGCGTAGTCGGCCATGCGCGCCGACAGCGCGGCGAAGTACGGATGGTCGTCCTCGGGCACCCCGAGCAGTCGGCAGATGACCGCCACGGGGAGCGGGAAGGCGAGCCCGCTGTGCAGATCCACGACGCCTTCGGGCGAGGTGGTGTGCTCGGCGACGAGCCGGTCGACACAGCCGTCGACCAGCTCCTGCACATGCGCGGAGAGCATCTGCATCCGCTTGGCCGAGAACGCCGGGGTGAGCAGCCGCCGCATCCGGGTGTGGTCGGCCTCCTCGGTGTCGTGGTTGCCCGCGGGCCCGTCCAGTACGGCGGCGGTGGTCAGGCGCGATGCCTGCTCCGGCGCCGGATGGGAGCGGCCGAGCCGTTTGTCGCCGAGCAGGTCGCGGACCTCCGCGAAGCGGGTGACCAGCCAGGCGGGATCCCCGGCCGGTGTGGTGACCGGTGCGATGGGCGCCTCGCGGCGCAGCACCTCGTAGAAGGGGGCGAGATCGAGGATGTTCGGCCGGGTGAAGGGCAGCTGCGGACGGTCGGCACGCTGGGCAGGCTCGGCGGCAAGGCTCATGGCTCTCCTCCGGTGATCTTCCGGTGGCTCGACCGTAGCTTTACTGGCATCCACTGCCAATAAAGTTTTCGGTCAGCCGGCCGGTGGAGCGGGCGGGCCTAGGATCGCCCGATGGAGGACTTCAGAGCGGCCGTCCCCGGCCGGGTGCCCCGCCGGGGACGGCCGCCGGTGAGCGACGAGCAGCGCGAGCTGCAACGCCTCGACATCTCCCGGCATGCGGTCCGGCTCTTCGCCGAACAGGGCGTGGCCGCCACCTCGGGGGAGCAGATCGCCCGCGCGGCGAAGGTCTCCGAACGCACGCTGTGGCGCTGGTTCCGCAGCAAGGAGAGCTGCGTGGAGCCGCTGCTCACCAAGGCGATCGAGTCCTTCCGGGCCGTCCTGCACGCCTGGCCGCCCGGCACCGAACTCACGGAGCACCTACGAGCGGCCTATCAGCCGGTCCTCGACTGGTCCTCGGACGGGGACGTCGAGGCGGTGCTCACCGTGGTCCGCCTGACCCGGGACGAACCCGCGCTGCGCGCCGCCTACCTCGTGCTGCGGGAGCGTGCGGAGGACACCTTCGCCGCAGTGCTCGCCGAACGCACCGGTCTGCCGCCCGACACGTTCACCGTTCGCGCCCAGGCCGCCGCCATGAACGCCGTACTCAAAGTCGCGACCGATCGCCTCGCCCGCGACGCGGCCGAACACGGCGTCACCCCCGAGACCCTGCACCGCCACCGCGACCACCTCGCCGGGGCCCTCAGCCTCGTGACGCGGGGCCTCTCGGACGCGGGCATGTGAGCCCGGCTCACCACACCCACGAAGCGGAGGTGGTGAAACCGCGGCGCATGGAGAAGCGTCCTGATGCACAAGACCGGGAGAACGTATCCGAGTTACGCCATCTCCGGCCTGTCTGGACGTATCAGAGAGGGTGGTTCGAAATGGCGCGCCGGAACCGTTCCCTGTGCCGCGGTGCCGCTCTGGGCATGGCCGCTGCTGCGGTGGCCCTGCTGACGAGTTGCACGCAGAACAGCAGCACTGCGCACAGCAGCCCTTCGAGCCCAGCGCAAACGCCGTCTTCGTCGGCCGTGGCGTCCACGGCGGCGGGTACGGCGGCGGGTACGGCGGCCGGGCACACCACCGCCGGCTCCCCGGCCAAGACCACCGGCTGCCGGTCATTGCCCGCATCGCCCACCGTCAAGGCGAGCGTCACGGCGGCCTACGGCAGCCAGGCCCAACCGCCCCTCAGCCACATCACCCCGGTCAAGGGCACGTTCTACTACGGCAGTTGCGGCGGGACCTTCTATGCCGGAACCCGCTTCCAGCTCACTCCCGGCAGCACGGAGGCGGAACAGGTCGCCCTGCAGGACGACGGAGCCGCGATGAAGTACTTCGTCGATCGCCCCGGCACCGGTTGGCGCTACGCGGCCAGCGACGGTCTCCCCGCCGATCCTCAAGGGTGCGCCGCCATCACCCAGATCCCGACCCACCTCGCCGCCCTGTGGAACGACTGCCGGTCCACGGCCTGACCACCTGGCCCTCCTGACCCGGCGAGCCGCTCACCCGCGGAGTCGACCCACCGCACGACCCGGTCCGTCAACTTCCGTGCGGTCACGGGTCGAGTTCCAGGTCGCTGAGGGTGCGTACGGTCCGGTTGCCCGAGGTGGCGATGTACTCGACCGTGATGGCCGCACCTTTGTCGATGGCGCACAGGCCGCGGGGGCGATGCGCACCCGTCCGTGACCTCGTGCGGTGTCGGCGATGAGACAGGTCAGCGGCTGTGGCAGGGCCGTGGCGGAGCCGGCTGCCAGGTCGGCTGTGATGTCGTCCGCGGTGCTGCCTGCGTCCAGGGCCCGGCGGATACTGCCGGCACTGAGGCGCCATACCGACGCCGTGCCACTGGTCTCCCGGTCGGCCATCGAATCCAGCAGCGCCGCGAGTCGCGCGGACGGGCTCTCGGCCGTGCTCCTGGTCGGCCTGGTCCTCAACGGCACCTCGGCTGGTCCTGGGCCGATCCCATTGCCGTCCTCGTCATCGCCGCCGTTGCCACAAAGGAAGGTCGCGACGTCCGGCAGGGCAAGGGCTGCTGTGCGCCCTCCGCGGCGACGGGCCCGACCACCGACACCGAGGCGGACGGTGCGTGCGGCTGCCGCCCAGGCTGTGATTGCTGTGACTGACCGAGGGCGGGCAGCGCGGCGCGAGGCCGTGACCGGTCTCTCGTCCGGGTCACGGCCTCGCTGGTGTGAGGTCGGTCATCGGCGGTTCAACAGCAGCCGCCCGCGACGGCCGGTTCCTTCGAGCCGGTGTCGGCCTCGGCCGGGCCCGCGCAGCAGGTGCTGCCCTGCTGCTTGGCCAGGTTGTCGGCGTCGGCCTTGACGACGTACACCTCCCAGGGTTCCTGGCCGGGGCCGTGGACCCAGACCTTGTCCTGGAGGGCGTAGCAACAGGTCGTGTCGTTCTCCACCTCGGTGGCCAGCCCCGCCTCGCTCAGGCGGGCAGTGGCGGCGTGCACCGCCTCGGCCGTCTCGACCTCGACGCCGAGATGGTCCATGCGGGTCGCCTCGCCCGTGGTGCCTTCGATGAGGACGAGCTTGAGTGGAGGCTCGGCGATGGCGAAATTGGCGTAGCCGTCGCGGAGTTTGGCGGGCTCGGTGCCAAAGAGCTTGCTGTAGAAGGTGACCGATGTGGCGAGGTCGGGGACGCGGAGGGCGAGCTGTACGCGGGATGTCATGGCGAACCTCCTGGGGTGAGTGGGGTGTTCAGCAGCCGTCGGAGGCGGCGGCCGGGGCGCCGATGCCGATCTGAAGGGTGGCGGGTGCGGCGCAGCATCCGCTGCCCGACTGTTCGGCGTTCTCCGGCTCGTCGAATAGGCCCGCACCACCGCACACGCCCGTCTCCGGGAGGGTGAGTTCAACGCGCTCGGCGGCCTCGCGGTCGCCGGCGATCGCGGCGGTGATGGAGCGGACCTGCTCGTAGCCGGTCATGGCGAGGAACGTCGGGGCGCGGCCGTAGGACTTCATGCCGACCAGGTAGACGCCCTGTTCGGGGTGGGAGAGCTCGTTCACGCCGTGGGGATGGACGGTGCCGCAGGAGTGGACGTTCGGGTCGATCAGCGGAGCCAGCGCGGTCGGTGCCTGGAGGCGGTCGTCGAGGCCGAGGCGGAGCTCGGAGAGGAAGGAGAGGTCGGGGCGGAAGCCGGTCAGGACGATGACCTCGTCGACCGGATCGAGGTGGCGGCCGTCTTCAGCGACGAGGACGAGCCGGCCGTCGCCGTCCTGTTCCACAGCCTGTGTACGGAATCCCGTGACCGCGCTCGCGTGGCCGGCCTCGACTGCCGCCTTGGCGCGCAGGCCCAGCGCGCCGCGCGCGGGAAGCTGGTCGGCCTCGCCGCCACCGTACGTGTTCGCGCCGATACCCCGGCGCAGGATCCATACCGCGTGCGTACCGTCCTCCTCCTTCGCCAGGTCGGCGAGGAGAGCGAGGGCGGTGAAGGCGGAGGCGCCGGAGCCCACGACGGCGGTGCGCCGACCCGTGTAACGGGCGTGCACGGCAGGGTCGTTGAGGTCGGGAACCCGGTAGGAGATGCGATCGGCGGCCTCCTTCTCCCCCAGGGCCGGCAGGCCGTCCGCACCCATCGGGCTCGGGACGGACCAGGTGCCGGAGGCGTCGATGACGGAGCGCGCGGTGATCCGCTCCTCGTGGCCGTCGGCGGACCGGATGTGCACGGTGAAGGGCTGCTCGTCGCGGCCTGCGTCGACGATCCGGTCGCGGCCGGCGCGGGCCACTCCGGTGACCGTGGTGCCGTAGCGGACCTGGTCGCCGAGGGAGTCGGCGAGGGGCTGGAGGTAGTGCTCGGCCCACTCACCGCCGGTCGGGTAGGTGGTGCCGTCCGGGCGCACCCAGCCGGTCGGGGCCAGCAGCTTCTCGGCGGCGGGGTCGACGACCTCGGCCCAGGTCGAGAACAGGCGCACGTGCGACCACTCCCGCACCGCGCTGCCCGCGACCGGGCCGGCCTCCAGGACGAGCGGCTCGAGGCCACGCCCCACCAGATGGGCGGCGGCGGCCAGGCCGACGGGGCCTGCACCGATGACGACGATGGGCAGGTGGACCGTGGGCTCGGCCATGAGAACTCTCCCCTTGATTCCTGCTTGCTCGACTTCTTGTTTCGACGTTTGTCGATGTCTTGATGGCAAGCGTGACACCTGCTTCGAGGCATGTCAATATAGACATATGTCGAATCTGAAGGCGCTGCCGCTCGTCGAGGTGCCGTGCTGCCCGCCGCTGACCGAGCGACCGCTGACGGCCGAGGAGGCCGAGCGGACCGCCGCGATGTTCAAGGCGCTCGGGGACCCGGTGCGGCTGCGGCTGTTCTCGCTGGTCGCCTCGCATGCGCGCGGCGAGGCGTGCGTGTGCGACATCTCCGACGTCGGCGTCTCACAGCCGACGGTCTCGCACCACCTGAAGAAGCTGAAGGAGGCCGGGCTGCTCACCTCCGAGCGGCGCGGCACCTGGGTCTACTACCGGGTCGAGCCGTCGGTGGTCGCGGCGATGGGGCAGATGCTGAGGATCGCCGACTGAGGCGACGGGCCGCCCGCGGACCGCCGGAGCGGCGGCCCGTGTCCCCGTGCCCCGCGGGTCATTCGGCCGGTCGGCCGCGCCTGAAGATGAGCGCGACCAGGGCCAACCCGACTGCCGCGCCCACGAGTTGCATGCCGACGAACGCCGGGACCGAACCCGGCGCGATGCCCGCGAAGGTGTCGGTGAAGGCGCGGCCAAGGGTCACCGCAGGGTTGGCGAAGGACGTGGATGAGGTGAACCAGTAGGCGGCACCGATGTACGAGGCGACGGCCACCGGGGCGAAGCGCAGGCGGTCGGTGCGGGCCAGGCCGAAGATCAGCAGGATCAGGCCGGCGGTTGCGACCACCTCGCCCAGCAGCAGATGACCGGCCGAGCGGTCGTGGGTGGACCACTTGACCAGCGGTTCGCCGAACATCGCATCCGCCAGGATCGCGCCCGCGATCGCGCCGACGATCTGGGCGGGCACGTACACGGCCACCTCGCGCAGGGTGACGCCGGCGCCGCCGCGGCGGGTGGTCCACCACTCGGCGAGCGTGACGGCGGGGTTGAAGTGCGCGCCCGAGACCGGGCCGAGCACCACGATGAGCACGCCGAGGCCGAAGACGGTGGCCGTGGAGTTCGCGAGCAGTTGGAGCCCGACATCCTTGGTCAACTCGGTGGCCTGGATGCCGGAGCCGACCACCACCGCCACCAGGGCGGCGGTGCCGATCAGTTCGGCGGCGGCCTTGGCGATCAGCGGGGGAGCCTGGGGCGGGGTGGCGCCCGGGGCGGGCTGCGGCTCGGTACCGGTCGCGGCGGGAGGTGTGGCGGGCTCTCCGGCTCTGTCGTGCTCGGTGGCCTCGGTGGCGGTCAACAGGACTCCTTCATTGCAGTCGCCGTAGGGGCGGCGATCAGGGGCAGGACCGCTTGACGTTGTTCTCGGCGGTGGCGCGCGCGGTCTCGGCCAGGTCGGCGAACTGGCCCGCGAGTGAGGCGATGACGTCGGGCTTGAGCCGGTAGTAGGTGAACCGGCCGCACGGCTCGGTCTCCACGACCCCGGCCTCGCGCAGCACCTTCAGATGGTTGGAGAGGTTGGTCTGTCTGGCCCCCGTCTCCTCGATCAGGTGGGTGCTGCAGAGCGTCTCCTTGGCGAGCAGGGTGACGATCCGGAGGCGGAGCGGGTCCGCGAGAACCCGCAACAGATCAGTGTCGACTGACTTCAGCATGGGCTGATACTGTCACATCACTCTGGGCTGATACCAGCCTGGGCCGAGCCCTGGGACCCGCATCCCCCCGTGGGGACCCACGCCCCGAAGGGGGTTCCCATGACCGCTTCCCCGCTCCCGGTCCTGCCCGACGGACGCCTCGGGTCGACGCCGTAAGCCGTACACCTCGTCCTCCCGTACACCTCGTACAAAGGAAGAACCCATGCCCTCCAGCCCGCTCGCCTCCGTGCTGTTCGTCTGCGTCCACAACGCCGGCCGGTCGCAGATGGCCGCCGGATTCCTGACCCACCTCGCGGGCGACCGGATCGAGGTCCGTTCCGCCGGTTCCATCCCGGGCGACCAGGTCAACCCGTCCGCGGTCGAGGCCATGAAGGAAGTCGGCATCGACATCGCCGACGCCAAGCCGAAGATCCTCACCACCGACGCCGTCCAGGCGTCCGACTACGTCATCACCATGGGCTGCGGCGACGCCTGCCCGATCTTCCCCGGCAAGACGTACCTCGACTGGGCCCTCGAAGACCCGGCGGGCAAGGGTGTCGAGTCCGTCCGCCCCATCCGCGACGAGATCCAGAAGCGCATCGAGGCCCTGATCGCTGAGATCGACGCGAAGTAGCAGGCGTTTGGCATCGGTGACCCGGTGACGCCACCGAGAGCCCAGGACCGACCCCCGCACAGGGCCGACGCTCAGTGACACCAGCGGTCGAGGTAAGCGCGAAGACCCTCCAGTTGGAGGCCACGTGCTACATAGCCGAGGTAGCCGTCCGGGCGCACAAGGCCCTGTGCGACGCCTGGCCACGGGCTCTCCGTGCCCAGTCGATGGACGTTGATGAGGTCGCCCCTGCCGCGTACGACCGGTGCGAGCCATTGGTCCGGCCAGAGGTGGTGCGGCCCGGTCAGCAGCAGGTGATAGCCCGGTGCGGCGGTCCGCGCCTGGAGTCCGTGCGGAAGATCGGGCAGCCGGTCACCCGCCCGGGGCCCGCTCCTCCTCAACGCACGCGAACCCACACTGACCGGGCTGTGGCGGTAGTGGATGTCGAGCTCTGAGACGGTACGGAAGACACGGTTGCGCAGTCGGCTCGCGCGCAGCGCCAACGGGGCGATCCGCGGAGCGAGTTGGACGCGGGCCAGGCGGAGGACAGGGTTGCGGCTGGTGGCGATGGTGAAGGCTCGGTCGGTGAAGCGCAGAACGCTGCGGCCGACCGGGGCGCGTTCCGCCTCGTACGTCTCCAGCAGTTCCAGGGGTGCGGCGCCCCGGCAGACGAGGGCGAGCTTCCAGCCGAGGTTGAGGGCGTCCTGGATGCCGGTGTTCATTCCCTGCGCGCCGGCCGGGCTGTGGATGTGGGCGGCGTCCCCGGCCAGGAAGAACGGGCCGGATCGGTAGTGGGCCGCGCCACGGTTGTGGAGCCGGAAGTCGGTCATCCAGACCGGGTCCCGCAGGCGCAGCTCCTCGTCGGCGTATCGGTCGACGATCTCCTGCATCAACCCCAGCGTCACCTCGAGGTCCGGCGAGCCAGGGGGCCGCATCGCGAGCATCCGCCAGGTCGCGGGCTCACCGAGGGGGAAGAAGAACAGCATCCCGGCATCGGTCATGAAGGTGTGCGCGGCACCCGGCTCCAGGCCGTCGGCCTCCAGGTCGGCCAGGAGGAAAGTCTGCGGGTAGGCGGAGCCGAGGAAGTCGATGCCCGCCTCGCTCCGTACGGTGCTGTGGGCGCCGTCGCAGCCGACGACATACCGGGCGCTCACGGTCTCCTCGCTGCCGTCCCGCCGCCGTAGGTGACAGGTGACGTATGCGCTCTGCCTCTCCAGCCGTAGCACTTCTGTGCCCCGCTCCACCGTCACGCCCTCCGCGCCCAGACGCTCCGCGAGGACACTCTCGGTCTCGGCCTGTGAGAGGAACAGCAGGAAGGAGTACGGGGTGTCGGTGAGCTCGCCGGAGAAGAGCGGCATCTGGACGACGCGTCCCGGAAGATGCATCCGCAGCTGCACCGCGGGATTACCGCGCTTGACCAGCTCGTCGGTCACTCCGAACCCGGCCAGCGCCTCCAGCGTGCGCGGCTGGATGGCCAGGGCCCGCGACTCACGGACCCGGTCGAGGGAGCGGTCGACGATCCGGAAGTCGGCGCCATGGGCGCGGAGTTGCGCGGCGAGGGCGAGCCCGGTCGGCCCCGCACCGACCACCAGCACATCCAGCGCTGCCGTCATGCATCCACGGTAGTGCTGACAGGACCCGGCCGTCGGAATCATCGGCACTCGCGAGCGCGGTCACCACGGCTCCAGCGACGTCGTCCTCGGCGAGCGCCGCAGCCCGTACGTCGGGTCAGGTCCCACCTTCGGTGCACTGGAAGGTCTAACGTCGGTGGCATCCGCAGTGACATGGGAGGACACGACCATGCGCATCACGGTTCTGACGGTGCCCGACTGCCCCCACGGGCCGCTGGCGCGCGAGCGGATCGACCAGGCGCTCGACGGCCGGAGCGCGGAAGTGGAGCTGGTCGAGGTCGCCGACGAGGCAGAGGCTGCCCGGTGCGGCATGACAGGCTCGCCGACCATCCTCATCGACGACATCGACCCCTTCGCCGTGCCGGGGGTTCTGGCCTCTGTCTCCTGCCGCCTGTACCGGGGACCGGACGGGCGGGCCGAAGGGGCACCGAGCGTGGCCGATCTGCGGCGTGCGCTGCAGGTCGCGGACGCCACCGCGGACTGCGGGGATCTGCCGATGGATGCTGCCGGGCGCGCCGGACGAGGGCGCCTCGCGCCGACCACCGCCGGCCTGCGGGCCGTGCAGGGCGGTGTTGCGGCACTTCGCGGCCACCGGCCGCGCACCTGACCCCGACGACCTGGACGACATTGCCGCCCCGCACGGTCGTGGCGCCGCCGACGTTCTGGCGGAACTGGCGGCCGAAGACTTCATCACGCTCGACGACCAAGGGCGGATCCGAGCGGCGTACCCCTTCTCGGCCCTGCCCACGGCCCACCGCGTCCGCCTCCCCGACGGCACCCAGGTGTGGTCGATGTGCGCGGTGGACGGCCTCGGTATCCCCGCCATGCTCGACACGGACGCGGTGATCACCTCCAGCGACCCCGTCACCGGCGACGCGATCACCGTCATGGCGGCCGACGGGCAGCTGGACCGGGCCCCGCCCACCACCGTCGTCCACGTCGGCCAACGCTCCTGCACCGGCTCCGCGGCCGACGTCGCCTGCGGAGCCCCGAACTTCTTCGCCAACCGCCGCACCGCCCGTATCTGGGCCCGGCAACATCCCGATTACGCCGGTAAGGCCGTCGACCAGACCCGCGCCGAAGCCCCGGGCCGGGCCGATTCCTGTTCGTGAGCGTCGGAGGGCCGCGGTTCGACCGGCTGCGGGCCAACGACCGGGTGCAGGCGTTCTTCACCGGTGCCGGACCGGCGGTCATCGGCGCCATCGCAGGACCGGCGCTCCCCCTCGCCCTGGCACGGCAACACGCCTGGCGGTACGGGGTCCTCGCCGCAGCAGTGGTGTGGCTGCCGGCCGCCCGCCGGGGCGTGGTCAGCGCGCTGCTGGGAGCGGGCGTGGTCGGAGCGATGGTGGTGCTCGCCGGGTGGCCGGTGTCCTGACCGTCCGCCGACGTCAGCGGATGGCGTCCGCTCCATGAAGGGGGAGGCGAGCGACGCCCGCACTCAGCGGGCCAGGAAGGCCACTGCGTCCAGCCCCGCGTCTGGGGCAATCATGGGGATGGTGGGCGGCCCCGCCTGCTGAGCAGATACGGATTCCACCGCTGGCGCGGGCGGTGAGTGAGAAGGGCGTCGGCATGTCGGAGCACGAACGGGAACTGGTCGAAGCCCAACGTGAGCACTGGCAGCAGACCTACGCCGAGCACCCTGGCATGTACGGCGAGGAGCCGTCCGAACCGGCCGTCCACGCCGCCGAGGTGTTCCGGGCCGCCGGCGCTCGTGAAGTCCTGGAGCTGGGCGCCGGGCACGGCCGCGATGCCTTGTTCTTCGCGCGTGAAGGCTTCACTGTGCTGGCCACCGACTTCAGCCCGGTCGGCCTGGAACAGCTGCGCGAGGCTGCCCACGCTCAAGACGTCGCCGAACGGGTCACCACTCAGGTGCGGGACGTCCGCCGGCCGCTCTCACTCCCAGATGCCTCGACGGACGCCGTCTTCGCTCACATGCTGCTGTGCATGGCGCTCTCCACCCAGGAGATCCACGCCCTGGTCGCCGAGGTCCGCCGGGTGCTGCGGCCGGGCGGCGCTTTCGTCTACACGGTCCGGCACACCGGGGACGCGCACTACCGGGCCGGTACGGGGCACGGCGACGACATCTGGGAGCACGGCGGCTTCGCGGTCCACTTCTTTCCCCGCGCCCTGGTCGACCGCCTCGCCGAGGGCTGGATCCTTCAGGAGGTCCACGCCTTCGAGGAGGGCGGTCTGCCTCGGCAACTGTGGCGGGTCGCCCAGACCGTGCCACGGTGATCCGGAGCGGTGAACCAGATCACTGTTCACGAAGGTCCGCCGCAGTCCCATCACAGCAACTGGGACCAAGACTGAGATCACACACGTCGAAGGGCCCCACCGCGAACGGTGGGGCCCTTCGACATCGTGCCCGGTGAGGCACTGGCGGAGGATACGAGATTCGAACTCGTGAGGGGTTGCCCCCAACCCGCTTTCCACATGTTCGTCTGGGGGTTCGGGGCGGGACGGGGACGTTCTGACCTGGGGTGGAGCGGGGTGCTGGGAAGGTGGTGAACGGGGCTGGACGGGGGTGAATGCAACCAGAACTGCAACCAGGGATCCGTCCGTATTCCTCGCCCTCCCGCGTGCTCGGCCGCTACGGGCCCCGCTCGCCGTCCAGGGGCTCACGCAGCAGCAGATCCGCGTGGCCGGCGTGGCGGCTCGTGTCCATCGTCACGTGCGCCGTGGCCCATCGCAGCGTGTAGTCGCTGTTCGCCTGGGCGCGGACACCGCCGAGGTCGAGGGATGCGATGAAGCCCCGAAGGTGATCCGGCGATCGCCTGCCGCTCCAGGATGGGGCTGCGCGTAGATCGATTTCGCCAGGCATCCCAGGCGCCAGCTCTCATGTACATCTGCTACATTCGTGACATGAGTGATCCGGTGGTCGAATCCATGGCCGATGTCCGCAGCCACCTCGCCGACGTCATCGATCGCGCTCGTCGGGAGGAAATCCCGACGATCATCACGCGGCGTGGCAAGCAGGAAGCTGTCGTGATCGACATCCAGGAGTACCAGCGCCTGCGTGAGATCGCCGAGAACGCCGAAGAGGCGTGGCTCAATCAACTGGCCGACGAAGCCGAATCCGAGGGTACGGAGGGGTCGGTCTCGCTCGAAGAGATGGCCGTCTTGCTGCGCGCTCAGCAGGGCTGACCCCATGGGGTACGTCACGCGCTTCACGCCGCACGCTCAGCGGGACATGTTCAAGGTTCCGCGCCCTGACGCCCTGCGCATTCTGTACCGCCTCGCCGAACTCCAGAAGGCGATGGATGCGGGAGACACCGCGTCGTTCGACATCAAGGCCCTCCAGGGGCACAGTGCCCGCTGGCGGCTCAGGGTCGGCGACTACCGTGTCGTCTACACCGTTGAGGACGGCCAGTTGATCGTGTGGGTCCTGGCCGTTGGCAACCGTCGCGACATCTACCGCCAAGTTCCGTAGATCCCGGAGTGCAGATCGGTGCCGACTGGCCGCCGGAAGTTGCGGGAGCGTGCGCCTTCCGTTTGTCGAGATGTCCTGAATGGCGCCTGTAAATGCAACCAAAACTGCAACCGACGCACACCGAGGAGCCGAGCCGCAATCGCGGCTCGGCTCCTCGGTGTGCCTGTTCAAGACGGGGCGGAGGATACGACATTATAACAACCGATGGGTTTGGCCCCACAC
>NZ_JBSFHA010000137.1:0-20654 GCF_053596855.1 Streptomyces sp. NPDC001617 | reverse complement strand
GGGTCATGCCGCATCACCTTCTGGAAGAGGGTGTACGCGGCGGGCGCCAGGCTCATCGCCGTACCCGGATGGCCGTTGCCGACCTTCTGTACGGCGTCGGCGGCCAGGACGCGGGCGGTGTCCACGGCCCGCTGGTCCAACTCGGTCCACTCGAGGTCTGTGGTGGTCGGCTTGGTGCTCACCCTGAGTCAGGGCTCCTCTCCACATGTCACACATGTCGAATGCCGGCGCACTGGACGCCCACCGGCCGCTGTCGAGCCTACCCCCGTGAGAACGCGCATTTTTTCGAGTCATTCCAGACTGCCGGGACTACCGGGGATCCGCTTCCCGACTGCGGTGATTCGTATTCGGCAACTGAATACGGAGCCGCTCATCTGACTGCTCAATCGAGCTTCGGTACGACCTTCTGTACGACCGATGAGCAGGCCTCCGAGCGGCTGGTCGGCGGCCCCTCCCAACACGACCCCACCCCCGCGAAGATCGGGGTATGGGCAACGTCTACAGTGGCGTGGTACGCGCGAGCCTTTACCGGGACTTCACACGGGTGAGGCTTGCTGGGATGTCTCTGTAGGGGTGTGCGTGACGGCCGTCGAATCCCGTCCAGCGGGTGTACTCGGTGCGAGCGAGAGCCCGCGTCACCGGCCGTTCGGGGCCCGTGTCAAGGCGTTCGTGGCGCTGACCAAGCCGCGGATCATCGAGCTCCTGCTCATCACCACCGTTCCGGTGATGTTCCTCGCCCAGCGGGGTGTGCCGGACCTGACGCTGGTGCTGCTCACCTGCGTCGGCGGCTACCTCTCGGCGGGTGGCGCGAACGCGCTGAACATGTACATCGACCGGGACATCGACGCGCTGATGGACCGCACCTCGCAGCGTCCGCTGGTCACCGGCATGGTCAGCCCGCGCGAGTGCCTCACCTTCGGCATCACGCTCGCGGTGCTCTCGACGCTGCTCTTCGGCCTCACCGTCAACTGGCTGTCGGCCTGGCTCAGCCTCGGCGCACTCCTCTTCTACGTCGTCGTCTACACGATGATCCTCAAGCGCCGTACCTCCCAGAACATCGTGTGGGGCGGCATCGCGGGCTGTATGCCGGTGCTGATCGGCTGGTCGGCCGTCACGAACTCCCTCTCCTGGGCCCCGGTCATCCTCTTCCTGGTGATCTTCTTCTGGACGCCGCCGCACTACTGGCCGCTGTCCATGAAGGTCAAGGAGGACTACGCGCGCGTGGGCGTGCCGATGCTGCCGGTCATCGCCTCCAACAAGACGGTCGCCAGGCAGATCGTGATCTACAGCTGGGTGATGGTGGCCGTCTCGCTCCTGCTCACCCCCCTCGGCTACACGGGCTGGTTCTACACGCTGGTGGCCCTGGCGGCGGGCGGCTGGTGGCTGTGGGAGGCGCACGCGCTGCAGAACCGCGCGAAGGCGGAGGTGACGGGCGGGAAGCTCAAGGAGATGCGCCTGTTCCACTGGTCGATCACCTATGTGTCGCTGCTCTTCGTGGCGGTCGCGGTGGACCCCTTCCTGCGATAGCCCCGCGCTGAGGCGGGGGTCACTCACCCCGCCCGTCGCCATTCGATCTACTCGTCGGTAGCATCCTGGCCATGGCAGACACACAGCAGGTTGACCCCAAGGCCGAGCGCAAGGTGGCGAAGCTCGCCAAGCAGATCGACGCCTTCTCCAAGGCGCACGGCGGGGCCGAGGGCCAGGTGGCGTACATCGGCGAACGCGGCGCCCGCATCGTCCTGGTGGGCGAGGACGGCGGCTGGGGCGACCTGGTGGCCCCCTCGTACGAACTCGCCGAGAAGGCCGTCGAGAAGGCCGGCATCACGGTCCACGAGGACTTCGACGGCGAGTTCGCGGCGAAGGTGCGGACGGGGCCGTACGAGTGGACCCGCATGGCGGGCATCCAGGTCGGCGGCCCGGCCAACGGCTGACCGATCCCGGCGATTCGCACGGGGTGTGTCGTAGCAACACCTCGTGACCGGTTCATCCGTTAGGACCTGTAGCAGCGCACGGTCCAGCACACGGGGAGCCCGGATGATCGAAACGCCGTCCCTCGTGGACCAGTACTGCCACGGCGTACTGAGAACGGAGCTGGGCCTCGGCACCTTCGAGGCCCAACTCGCGCGCACCGAGGGCCCGCCCGCTCCCGGCACCACCCTCTTCGACACGCAGACGGGTTTCGCCCTACGACGCTGGTGCCCACCGTTACTCGGCCTGGAGCCGCACTGTCCCCCCGCCCGCTATCTCGCCCGCCGTCGTGAACTGGGCGTACAGGAAGCGGGCCGCAGGCTGTTGCGCGGCAGCGGCATCACGACGTATCTGGTCGACACAGGGCTGCCCGGTGACCTGACCGGCCCCTCCGAGATGGCCTCCGCGGGCGAGGCCGGCGCCCGCGAGATCGTCCGTCTGGAACTCCTCGCCGAACAGGTCGCCGACACCTCCGGCACCGTCGAGTCCTTCCTCGCCAACCTCGCCGAGTCGGTGCACGGCGCGGCGGCCGACGCCGTCGCCTTCACCTCGGTCGCGGGCGTACGGCACGGCCTGGCGCTGGCGCCCGAGCCGCCGGGGCCGGGGGAGGTGCGGGGCGCTGCGGGACGGTGGCTGGCCGGCCGCCGGGTGGGCGGCGAGCTGACCGACCCCGTTCTCCTACGGCACCTGCTGTGGATCGCCGTCGCCTCGAACCTGCCGCTCCAGCTCCACGCCGGGCTCGGCGAACCCGGCCAGCGCATCGACCGCACGGACCCGGTCCTCCTGACGGACTTCGTCCGCGCCACATCGGGCCTCGGCACGGACCTGATCCTCCTCCACGGCTACCCGTACCATCGCCACGCGGCCCATCTGGCCGGCGCCTTTCCGCACGTCTACGCCGACTCGGGCGCCGCCCTGGTCCGCACCGGCGCCCGCGCGGCCACCGTTCTCGCCGAGATCCTGGAGCTGGCCCCCTTCGGCAAGATCCTCTTCTCCAGCGGGGCGCATGGGCTGCCGGAGCTGCATGTCGTGGGGGCGCGCCTCTTCCGGGAGGCGCTCGCACGGGTCCTGGGCGGCTGGGTGGCCGAAGGGGCGTGGGCGCTGGCGGACGCGCAGCGGGTGGCGGGGATGGTGGCGGCCGGGAATGCTCGGCGGGTTTACGGGCTGGAGTGAGCCGCGCGGGACGGGCGGATACCGGTCACCGGGCTCTCTTGGCGAACCGAGCGCTTCTCGCCCCCGCCACCCTTGCCTGTCCCCTCCCCAGGGGCTGCCGCCCCGTCGACCCCGCGTCCTGGGGGCTGCCGCCCTCAGACCCCCGCTTCGGCCTGAACGGCCTCGTCCTCAAACGCCGGACGGGCTGAAATATGCGGACCCGCGCCGAAGAGTTCGCCCACCGGCAAGTGGACGGCGCGCAGGAATTCCCTGACGAGGAGCTACCTGGGCCCGGCGATCGACGGACTCGTGGCGGCGTACGCCTGATCCGGCAGCTGCACCTCCGCCACCGGCCGCTCCCGCAGCGCGAGCAGCACCCGGAGCACCCCGATCCACACCAGGCAGGAGCCGAGCATGTGCAGGCCGACCAGGGCCTCGGGGAGGTTGGTGAAGTACTGGACGTAGCCGATGACGCCCTGGGACAGGAGGATCAGGAAGAGGTCGCGGGTGCGGGCGAGGGGGCCGGGCGGGGCGTCGACCGCCTTGAGGATGAACCACAGGGCGAAGGTCAGTGTGACCACGATCCAGGCCAGTACGGCGTGCAGCTTGCTGACTGTCTCCCAGTCCAGCGGCATCCGCTTGACCTTGCTGGAGTCGCCGGCATGTGGGCCGGAGCCGGTGACCACCGTGCCGACCGCGATCAGCAGCACCGAGGCGAGGACCAGGAACCACACCAGCTGCTGCACCGGCTTGCCGACCAGCGGCCGGGGGGCGCCGTCGCCCTCGCGGGTGCGCTGCCACATCACGGCCGCGACCGCGATCAGCACCGACGCGAGCAGGAAGTGGGCCGCGACCGTGTACGGGTTGAGGCCGACCAGCACCACGATGCCGCCGAGCACCGCGTTGCTCATGACCAGCCAGAACTGCAGCCAGCCGAGCCGGGTCAGGCTCCGCCGGTACGGCTTCTCGGAGCGCGCGGCGGCGATCGCCCAGCCGATGGCCGCGCACAGCACATAGGTCAGCATGCGGTTGCCGAACTCGATGGCGCTGTGGAAGTTCATCGCACCGGTCGGCGCGAGCGAGTCGGCCGTGCACTTCGGCCAGGTCGGGCAGCCGAGCCCCGAACCGGTGAGCCGCACCGCACCGCCGGTGACCACGATCACCACCGACATGACGAGCGCGGAAAGAGCCGACCGCTGGACCGTCCGGGGTTGCGGGGTCCAGCGGGCGGCGGTGAAGGCGAGGGGGTTGCGCACGGCGGCCAGGGCGTCGGCGGGGGTCATCTTCGGCACGCCGTCCATCGTAGGCCGCCGCTTGTGCACGCTTTCACGAGGGTCCATGACAGCCCTCTCACTCCCAGCTCACTCCCAGCGGAAGAACGTCCCCGCCACCGCCAGCCCCACGACCGCCCACACACCCAGAATCCCCAGGTCACCCCACGGCATCCCGGCCCCGTGCTGCAGCACGTCCCGCAGGCCGTCCGACAGGGCCGAGATCGGCAGCAGGCCCAGTACGTCCTGGGCGCCCTGCGGGAACTTGTCCAGGGGCACGATCACTCCGCCGCCGACCAGGAGCAGCAGGAAGACCAGGTTGGCGGCGGCCAGGGTCGCCTCCGCCTTCAGGGTGCCTGCCATCAGGAGGCCCAGGCCCGAGAAGGCCGCCGTGCCCAGGATCAGGAGCAGGAGGACGGCGAGGGGGTTGCCGTGCGGGGACCAGCCGAGGGCGAAGGCGATCACCGTCAGGAGGATGACCTGGAGGACCTCCGTGACCAGCACCGACGCCGTCTTCGCCGTCATCAGGCCCCAGCGCGGGAGAGGCGATGAGGCGAGTCGCTTCAGGACGCCGTAGCGGCGTTCGAAGCCGGTGGCGATGGCCTGGCCGGTGAAGGCCGTGGACATGACCGCGAGGGCGAGGATGCCGGGGGTGAGGAAGTCCACCGCCTGGCCCGCGCCCGTGTCGACGATGTCCACCGAGCTGAACAGGAGCAGGAGGAGGGTCGGGATCACGACGGTCAGGAGGAGCTGCTCGCCGTTGCGCAGGAGCATCTTCGTCTCGAGCGCGGCCTGGGTCGCGATCATGCGGGGGAGGGGGGCCGCGCCGGGCTTCGGTGCGTACGTACCGGTGGCCGTCGTCATGAGCGCAGCTCCTTGCCCGTGAGCTCCAGGAAAACGTCTTCGAGGGTGTGCCGTTCCACCGAGATCCTGTCCGGCATCACGCCGTGCTGCGCGCACCAGGACGCCACCGTCGCGAGCAGCTGGGGGTCGACCTTGCCGACGACCCGGTACGAGCCCGGTGTCAGCTCGGCCGCGGAGCAGTCGGCGGGGAGCGCCTTGAGCAGCGAACCCACGTCCAGGCCGGGGCGGCCGACGAAGCGCAGGGTGTTCTCGGCGCCGCCGCGGCACAGCTCCTCCGGGGAGCCCTGGGCGATGACCCGGCCGGCGTCGATGATGGCGACGTCGTCGGCGAGCTGCTCGGCCTCCTCCATGTAGTGCGTGGTGAGGACGACCGAGACGCCGTCGGTGCGCAGATCGCGGACGAGGTCCCAGGTGGCGTGGCGGGCCTGCGGGTCGAGGCCGGCGGTCGGCTCGTCGAGGAACACCAGCTCCGGGCGCCCGACGATCGCCATGGCCAGAGCCAGTCGCTGCTGCTGGCCGCCGGAGAGGCGGCGGTATGTCGTACGGCCGCAGGAGCCGAGGCCGAGGCGCTCGATCAGGGCGTCCACGTTGAGCGGGTCGGCGTGGAGTTTCGCCACGTGGCGCAGCATCTCGTCCGCCCGTGCGCCGGAGTAGACGCCGCCGGACTGGAGCATCACGCCGATCCGGGGGTGCAGCTCACGCGCCTGGCGCACCGGGTCGAGGCCCAGGACACGCACCGTGCCGGAGTCCGGCTTGCGATACCCCTCGCAGGTCTCCACGGTGGTCGTCTTGCCCGCGCCGTTCGGGCCGAGGACGGCGGTCACGCCCGCCTTGGCCACCAGGTCGAGGCCGTTCACGGCGGTTTTCGTGCCATACCGCTTCACCAGGGCCTGAACCTGGAGCACGGGCTCACTTCGCATGGGCCCGAGTCTAGGTTCGGGGTCCGCGCCGCAGACGGGCGGGTGCAGGATCTCCACTCGGAGGTGGTTCCTCCGCCCGGGACCGGTGCAGTGCCAGCCACCGCTCCGCGTACGCCACCGCGTCCGCCACGGGGAACAGCCGTGCGTCGGCGGCGCCCACCGTGCCCCGTACGACGGGACGGTCGCGCTCGAAGTCGTACCCCAGCTCGTCGAACCTGTCCGAGGTGATCGACACCTCGGTCACCGTCTCCCAGCCGCCGCCGGGCGCGGGGCGGCCGACCGCGACGAGCGGCGAGGGTATGCGGTATTCGGCGAGGTGGAAGCTGGTGCACGAGCCGTATCCGGCCCCGAGCAGCAGCACCCGCGCGCCCCGTTCCTCCAGCCGGGCCAGCGGGCTGCGCTCGCCCAGCCGGCAGTCCGGTGCGTGGCCGTCGACGATCTCCGCGGCGCGCGGGCCGAGCGCCGCGAAGGACGTCTGCGGGTGCGCGCTGCGCAGGGCGCCGGGCCAGGTGCGTACGGCCTCCGGGATCACGCCGACTCCGCGGGTGGGGGTGATCAGGGGGTCGTACGGGGGCATGGTGGCCCGGATCCGGTCCCACCACTCCTCGGGCACCGGCGGGTTGGACCAGAGCGCCGGGTCCGAGAGGTCGCCGGTCTGGGTCGGGACGACGAGTGTGCCCTCCGGGCCGAGGGCGTCGAGCAGTCCCTGGACGACCGCGACGGCACCCCCGTTGACCCAGCCGAGACTGCTGAGGGAGGAGTGCACGAGGAGCGTTTCGCCGGTCTCGACACCCAGTCGGCGCAGTTGTGCGGCGACTGTGTCCCGGGTGACAAGAGGGCCGGTCGGAGGGGGTGTCGGCATGGTGGGGGAGTCTGCCGGAAGGGGGCCTTGGACGCCATTGCTTTGATCGATCAAAGATCGTTCCCGCAGGTCAGATTAGGTAGACCTAAGTGACGCAGTGCACCGTCCACCGGTCGGGACGCGGGTTGCCCGCTCCTGAGGAATTACGCAACAATGGCGTTGTGAAAAACGTCGGCGAGGCTCTGGAGACCCCCATGGGGGCCCAGCAGGACGAGCACGCGACCGGTGAGCGTTCTACGCGCAACCGGGTCGCGCGGTCGATCCTGGACCACGGCCCGTCGACCGTCACCGAGCTGGCCGGGCGCCTGGGGCTCACCCCCGCGGCCGTACGACGGCACCTGGACGCGCTGGTCGCGGACGATGTCGTCGAAGCGCGGGAGCAGCGGGTGTACGGCGCGCGCACGCGTGGCCGTCCCGCGAAGGTCTTCGCACTCACCGACTGCGGCCGCGACGCCTTCGATCAGTCGTACGACAAGCTCGCCGCGGACGCCCTGCGCTGGATCGCGGAGCGGTTCGGCGGGGACGAGGCGGTCGTCGCCTTCGCGCGCGCGAGGATCGCCGAGCAGGCCGGCGCCTACCGCAAGGCGATCGAGGCCGCCGCCCCCGAGGAGCGCACGGAAGCCCTGGCCAAGGCCCTGAGCGCGGACGGGTACGCTGCTACGGCGCGCAGCGCACCGGTCGGCGAGCAGCTGTGCCAGCACCACTGCCCCGTCGCCCATGTCGCGGAAGAGTTCCCTCAGCTCTGCGAGGCGGAGACCGAGATCTTCTCCCAGCTGCTCGGAACGCACGTCCAGCGACTGGCGACCATCGCGCACGGTGACGGCGTCTGCACGACGTTCATCCCCAAGATTTCCCACAACGCATCTGCAAGCACGGCCGGGAGGAACCCCGCATGACTCTCCCCATCGAGGAGACCGCCCATCCTGAGCTCGAAGGCCTGGGTACGTACGAATACGGTTGGGCCGACTCCGACGCTGCCGGCGCCTCTGCCAAGCGCGGTATCAACGAGGACGTCGTCCGGGACATCTCCGCGAAGAAGAGCGAGCCGGAGTGGATGACCAAGCTCCGTCTCAAGGGCCTGCGCCTGTTCGACAAGAAGCCCATGCCGAACTGGGGTTCCGACCTGTCGGGCATCGACTTCGACAACATCAAGTACTTCGTGCGCTCCACGGAGAAGCAGGCGGAGTCCTGGGAGGACCTGCCCGAGGACATCAAGAACACGTACGACAAGCTCGGCATCCCGGAGGCGGAGAAGCAGCGCCTGGTCGCCGGTGTCGCGGCCCAGTACGAGTCCGAGGTCGTCTACCACCAGATCCGCGAGGACCTGGAGGAGCAGGGCGTCATCTTCCTCGACACCGACACCGCGCTGAAGGAGCACCCCGAGCTCTTCAAGGAGTACTTCGGCACGGTCATCCCGGTCGGCGACAACAAGTTCGCGTCGCTGAACACCGCGGTGTGGTCGGGCGGCTCCTTCATCTACGTGCCGAAGGGCGTGCACGTGGAGATCCCGCTCCAGGCCTACTTCCGTATCAACACGGAGAACATGGGCCAGTTCGAGCGGACCCTGATCATCGTCGACGAGGGTGCCTATGTGCACTACGTCGAGGGTTGTACGGCCCCGATCTACAAGTCGGACTCGCTGCACTCCGCGGTCGTCGAGATCATCGTCAAGAAGAACGCCCGCTGCCGCTACACGACCATCCAGAACTGGTCGAACAACGTCTACAACCTGGTCACCAAGCGCGCCGTCGCCTACGAGGGCGCCACCATGGAGTGGATCGACGGCAACATCGGCTCCAAGGTGACGATGAAGTACCCGGCCGTCTACCTGATGGGCGAGCACGCCAAGGGCGAGACCCTGTCCATCGCCTTCGCGGGCGAGGGGCAGCACCAGGACGCCGGCTCCAAGATGGTCCACATGGCGCCGAACACCTCCTCCAACATCGTCTCCAAGTCAGTGGCGCGTGGTGGCGGTCGTACCTCGTACCGCGGTCTGGTCGAGATCGGCGAAGGTGCCCACGGCTCCAAGTCCAACGTGCTGTGCGACGCGCTGCTCGTCGACACCATCTCCCGCTCCGACACGTACCCGTACGTGGACGTCCGTGAGGACGACGTGTCCATGGGCCACGAGGCGACCGTCTCCAAGGTCTCCGAGGACCAGCTCTTCTACCTGATGAGCCGTGGTCTGAGCGAGTTCGAGGCGATGGCCATGATCGTGCGCGGCTTCGTCGAGCCCATCGCGAAGGAGCTGCCCATGGAGTACGCCCTCGAGCTCAACCGGCTGATCGAGCTGCAGATGGAAGGCGCGGTCGGTTAAGACCGGCTCCCGAAGCAGTAGCCAGATTTCTTGACGTAGGAAGAGAGCAGACCGACAGCCATGGCTGAGGCCCAGAACTCCCCCACTCTCGACTCCGCTCGAGCGGGGGGACCCCCACCGGTGGGGTCCACCACCGCCGGCTCGATCGCGGTCGCCGCCGAGTCGACCGTCGCCACGCGCATGAGCGCGCCCCCCTCCTTCGACGTGGCGGACTTCCCGGTCCCGCACGGCCGCGAGGAGGAGTGGCGGTTCACCCCGCTGGAGCGCCTGCGCGGGCTGCACGACGGCACCGCCGTCGCGACCGGCGAGGGCGTGAAGGTCGCCGTCGAGGCCCCCGAGGGCGTCACCGTCGAGACCGTCGGCCGTGACGACGCGCGCCTCGGCAGGGCGGGCACCCCCGTGGACCGCGTCGCCGCCCAGGCGTACTCGGCGTTCGAGAAGGCCGGCGTGATCACCGTCCCCAAGGAGACGGTCCTCACCGAGCCGATCCGGATCGCCGTGCACGGCGAGGGCGGGGTCGCCTACGGCCACCAGGTCGTCGAGCTGGGAGCCTTCGCCGAGGCCGTCGTCGTCATCGACCACACCGGTGACGCGGTGCTCGCCGCCAACGTCGACTACGTCCTGGGCGACGGCGCCAAGCTGACCGTCGTCTCCGTCCAGGACTGGGACGACAAGGCCGTCCACGTCGGCCAGCACAACGCGCTGATCGGCCGGGACGCCACCTTCAAGTCGTTCGTGGTCACCTTCGGCGGCGACCTCGTACGCCTCCACCCGCGCGTCGCCTACGCCGGCACCGGTGGCGAGGCCGAGCTCTTCGGGCTGTACTTCACCGACGCCGGCCAGCACCAGGAGCACCGCCTCCTGGTCGACCACAACACCCCGCACTGCAAGTCGAACGTCGCCTACAAGGGCGCGCTCCAGGGCCAGGACGCGCACGCCGTGTGGATCGGCGACGTGCTGATCGAGGCCAAGGCCGAGGGCACGGACACGTACGAGATGAACCGCAACCTGGTTCTGACCGACGGCGCCCGGGTCGACTCCGTGCCGAACCTGGAGATCGAGACCGGCGAGATCGTCGGGGCGGGGCACGCGAGTGCCACCGGCCGCTTCGACGACGAGCAGCTCTTCTACCTGATGGCCCGCGGCATCCCGGCCGACGAGGCCCGTCGTCTGGTGGTCCGCGGCTTCTTCGGCGAGCTGGTGCAGCAGATCGGCGTCGACGACATCGAGGCGCGGCTGCTGGAGAAGATCGAGGCCGAGCTGGAGGCCACCGTCTGATGTCGGCCTTCGTACGCGCCTGTGGGCTGAGTGAGCTGGAGGAGGACACCCCGAAGCGGGTGGAACTCGACGGCACGCCCCTGTCCATCGTGCACACCGCGGGCGAGGTCTTCGCGATCCACGACATCTGCTCGCACGCGAACGTCTCGCTCTCCGAGGGCGAGGTGGAGGACTGCCAGATCGAGTGCTGGTTGCACGGCTCCAGCTTCGACCTCCGCACCGGCAAGCCGTCCGGCCTTCCCGCGACGCGCCCCGTCCCCGTATACCCCGTAAAGATCGAAGGGGACGACGTGCTCGTCTCCCTCAACCAGGAGTCCTGAGGCACCCATGGCAACGCTTGAAATCCGAGACCTGCGCGTCACCGTCGAGGCCGACAACGCCACGAAGGAGATCCTCAAGGGCGTCGACCTGACCGTGAAGCAGGGCGAGACGCACGCCATCATGGGCCCCAACGGCTCCGGCAAGTCGACGCTCGCCTACTCCCTCGCGGGCCACCCGAAGTACACGATCACCGGCGGCACCGTGCTGCTCGACGGCGAGGACGTCCTGGAGATGTCCGTCGACGAGCGCGCCCGCGCGGGCCTGTTCCTGGCGATGCAGTACCCGGTCGAGGTCCCGGGTGTGTCGGTCTCCAACTTCCTGCGCACCTCCGCCACCGCCATCCGCGGCGAGGCCCCCAAGCTGCGCACCTGGGTGAAGGAGGTCAAGGAGGCCATGGAGCGCCTCAACATGGACCCGTCCTTCGCCGAGCGCAACGTCAACGAGGGCTTCTCCGGCGGTGAGAAGAAGCGCCACGAGATCCTCCAGCTGGAGCTACTCAAGCCGAAGATCGCGATCCTCGACGAGACGGACTCCGGCCTCGACGTCGACGCTCTGCGGATCGTCTCCGAGGGCGTCAACCGCGTCCGCGAGACCGGCGAGGTCGGCACCCTGCTGATCACGCACTACACGCGCATCCTGCGCTACATCAAGCCCGACTACGTCCACGTCTTCTCCGGCGGTCGCATCGTCGAGTCCGGCGGCGCCGAGCTCGCGGACAAGCTGGAGAACGAGGGCTACGAGGCTTACACGAAGGGTGGCCCCGTGACCGGAGGTCACTCAAAGGAGGATGTCGCGTGACACAGCTGCCGGGCCTCCTCGACACAGAGGCGATCCGCAAGGACTTCCCCATCCTGGACCGCCAGGTCCACGACGGGCAGAAGCTCGTGTACCTGGACAACGCGGCGACCTCGCAGAAGCCGCGCCAGGTGCTGGACGCCCTGAACGAGTACTACGAGCGCTACAACGCCAACGTCCACCGCGGTGTGCATGTGCTCGCCGAGGAGGCCACGGCGCTGTACGAGGGCGCGCGCGACAAGGTCGCGTCGTTCATCAACGCGCCGAGCCGCGACGAGGTGATCTTCACCAAGAACGCCTCCGAGTCGCTCAACCTCGTGGCGAACATGCTCGGTTGGGCCGACGAGCCCTACCGGGTGGACCACGAGACCGAGATCGTCATCACGGAGATGGAGCACCACTCCAACATCGTTCCGTGGCAGCTGCTCTCGCAGCGCACGGGCGCGAAGCTGAAGTGGTTCGGCCTCACCGACGACGGCCGCCTCGACCTGTCCAACATCGACGAGATCATCACCGAGAAGACGAAGATCGTCTCCTTCGTGCTGGTGTCGAACATCCTGGGCACGGTCAACCCGGTCGAGACGATAATCCGGCGCGCGCAGGAAGTCGGCGCCCTCGTCTGCATCGACGCCTCCCAGGCCGCCCCGCACATGCCGCTGGACGTGCAGGCGCTCCAGGCAGACTTCGTGGCCTTCACCGGCCACAAGATGTGCGGCCCGACCGGCATCGGCGTCCTCTGGGGCCGCCAGGAGCTGCTGGAGGACCTGCCTCCGTTCCTGGGCGGCGGCGAGATGATCGAGACGGTGTCGATGCACTCGTCGACCTACGCTCCCGCGCCCCACAAGTTCGAGGCGGGTACGCCCCCGATCGCCCAGGCGGTCGGCCTCGGCGCGGCGATCGACTACCTGAACTCGATCGGCATGGACAAGATCCTCGCCCATGAGCACGCGCTGACGGAGTACGCGGTCAAGCGTCTGTCGGAGGTCCCGGACCTCAGGATCATCGGCCCGACGACGGCCGAGGACCGGGGTGCGGCGATCTCGTTCACGCTCGGTGACATCCACCCGCACGACGTGGGCCAGGTCCTCGACGAGCAGGGCATCGCGGTCCGCGTGGGCCACCACTGCGCGCGTCCCGTCTGCCTGCGCTACGGAATTCCTGCGACCACGCGAGCGTCGTTCTATCTGTACTCCACTCCGGCCGAGATCGACGCTCTGGTCGAGGGGCTGGAGCACGTACGGAACTTCTTCGGCTGAAGGGCGTGAGCTGAGACCGTGAAGCTCGACTCGATGTACCAGGAAGTCATCCTGGACCACTACAAGCACCCGCACGGGCGTGGTCTCCGGGACGGCGACGCCGAGGTGCACCACGTGAACCCGACGTGCGGCGACGAGATCACCCTCCGGGTGAAGTACGACGGCACGAGGATCGAGGACGTCTCGTACGAGGGACAGGGCTGCTCGATCAGCCAGGCCTCGGCCTCCGTGCTGAACGACCTGCTGGTCGGCAAGGATCTGTCCGAGGCCCAGAAGATCCAGGAGACCTTCCTGGAGCTGATGCAGTCCAAGGGCCGGATCGAGCCGGACGACGCGATGGAAGAGGTGCTGGAGGACGCGGTCGCGTTCGCCGGCGTCTCCAAGTACCCGGCCCGGGTCAAGTGCGCCCTCCTCAGCTGGATGGCGTGGAAGGACGCGACGGCCCAGGCACTGGGTGGCGCCGACGCCGAAAGGAAGACGGCATGAGCGAGACCGTTGAGATGAAGCCGGCCTCGGAGGAGGAACTCCGCGAGGCCCTGTACGACGTCGTCGACCCCGAGCTCGGCATCGACGTCGTCAACCTCGGCCTGATCTACGGCATCCACATCGACGACGCGAACATCGCGACGATCGACATGACCCTGACCTCGGCGGCCTGTCCGCTGACGGACGTCATCGAGGACCAGGCCAAGTCCGCCACGGACGGCCTCGTCAACGAGCTGCGCATCAACTGGGTCTGGATGCCGCCGTGGGGTCCGGACAAGATCACGGACGACGGGCGGGAGCAGCTGCGGGCGCTGGGGTTCAACGTCTGAGACACCGGTGGATCCCTGCGCGATCCCCGCAAACGAGAAGCGGCGGCACCTGACGGGTGCCGCCGCTTCTGTGTGTTCAGCAGGTTCAGGCCACGCCGTCCACCAGCCGGAACGCCGAGTCCGCCAGGTACAGCGAGCTGTTCTGGAACGGATCGAGCTTCAACTGGAAGTTCTGGTGGCGCAGGAACCGGCCCGGATAGTTCACCGACTCCAGCATGACCGCGCCCGAGTAGGCCGAGGCGCGGGGGCAGAAGGTCGCGTCCTGCTGGAACACGTACGAGCCGTCGTTCGGTTCGTCGCGCAGCAGGAAGTTGCGGTGGCGCAGGTACGTGCCGTCGTGCGTGACGAAGGAGTAACAGGAGCTGTCCGCAAGGCCCTTGACCTGCTTGAAGGTCGAGTCCTGGCGGGACTCCGAACCGCCGAGCGGATCGAGTTTCACGAAGTCGCCGCTCACGTGCCAGAAGCGGTCGGGGTAGTTCACCGACCGGAGCGACCGGTAGGTCGCCGAGGGCTTCGGCTTGGAAGGCGAACTCGCCTTGTGTGTCGGGGACTTGGAGGGCTTCGAGCCCTCGGCCGCGGACGGTGAGCCGTTCTCCTGGGGCTCTGGGGAGGTGCTGGGCTGTGTCGACGACATCCCGCTCCTGCCGCTCGGCGGTGCGGAGCCGCTCTTGGTGGAGGGGGAGGCGAAGGAGATGAGACCCGGCACCGTCGAGGCGGGCGACGGGTCCTTCGATGCCTGTGACGCTCCTTCAGAACCGTTGTCCATGACGGCTATCCACGTCACGCACGTGATGACCGTGGCTATGGCCAGCCCGCCGGCCAGCCAGAGTCTTCTGGTTCCCGGAGCGCGGGACGTGTCGGGGGCCCAGCCGTTCTCCCAGGGTTCGTGGCGAGGTGGCTCGGGCGTGGTTTGTGGCATGCGCAGTTCCTCCAGCGGCGCCCAGGGCGGCGGCCGGGGGTGTGAGGGTGAGGTGAGTGAACGGTGAAACACTAGTGGAGCCGGTGGTGTACGGGGAGGTGTTTCAGCGAGCGGTTTCCGTGAATCCTGAACCTTCCTGGGAATCTCCCTACCGGACTTCACACACCCTTCGCGGGGCCTTTTCGTACTCGTGATGTGTACTCGCGTACGCATTCGTTGTGTACGCTGGTACACATGGGATACCTCTTGCTCGGCGCGGCCATCGCCGCCGAGGTCGGTGCGACGACCGCCATGAAGTTCAGTGACGGGTTCAGCAGGCTGGTGCCGTCGCTGGTGACCGTCGTCGGATACGTGGTCTCCTTCGTGCTGCTCGCGCAGACGTTGAAGACCATCTCCGTGGGCGCGGCCTACGCCATCTGGTCCGGCATCGGCACGGCCGCCATCGCCACCATCGGGCTGCTCTTCTTCGGCGAGGGCATGAGCGCGGCCAAGGCCGCCGGGATGGCGCTGATCATCGGCGGAGTGGTGGTGCTCAATCTCGGGGGCGCGCACTGATGGCCCGGCGCTACGATCCCGACCGGCGGCAGCGGATCATCGACGCGGCGATCCGGGTGGTGGGGGAGAAGGGGCTCGCCGGGCTCACGCACCGCACCGTCGCCGTCGAGGCCGATGTGCCGCTCGGCTCGACGACGTACCACTTCACGACCCTCGACGAGCTGATGGTCGCCGCACTGCGCCAGGCCAACGAGGGCTTCGCCAAGGTCATCGCCACGCGCGGTGGTCTGACGGACCCGCACGCCGATCTGGCCGCCGAACTCGCCGGCTGGATGGGCGAGTGGCTGGCCGGTGACCGGACCGGCGTGGAGCTGGAGTACGAGCTCTATCTGGCCGCTCTGCGCCGCCCCGCCCTGCGGCCCGTCGCCGCCGCGTGGACCGAGGAGCTCGCCGACCTGCTCTCGCGGCACACCGACCGGGTGACGGCATACGCGCTGGTCGCCCTGATGGACGGCATCTGTCTGCAGGTACTGCTGACGGGGACGCCGTACGACGAGACGTACGCGCGCGAGGTGCTGGCGCGGATGATTCCCTGACGCGCCGGCCCCTCGGGTCCCTGTCGGACCGGGCCGGGCGCCGCGGCCGACGCCCGGCACCTGAGACACCGTGCCCGCTGGTTGGCCTGTGTGCCCTCCGGCCGGTTAGGTTGCCCTCATGACCGACACGACTGCTCCTCGTACCACCGGCGCCGTGGCCGCCGGGCTTGCCACGATCGCCGCCGACGGCACCGTTCTCGACACCTGGTTCCCCGCGCCCGCGCTCGACGAAGAGCCCGGCCCGTCCGGCACCGAGCGGCTGTCCGCCGAGCGTGCCGTGGAGCTGCTCGGTGCGGGCGCGGCCAAGGCGGTCGGGCCGGACGCCCGGCGTGGTGTCGAGGTCGTCGCCGTCCGTACGGTCATCTCCTCCCTCGACGAGAAGCCGCTCGACGCGCACGACGTCTACCTGCGGCTGCACCTTCTCTCGCACCGGCTGGTCAAGCCGCACGGCCAGAGCCTGGACGGCATGTTCGGCTTCCTCGCCAACGTCGCCTGGACCTCACTCGGCCCGGTCGCCGTCGACGACGTCGAGAAGGCGCGGCTCAACGCCCGTGCCGAGGGCCTGCACCTCCAGGTGACCTCGATCGACAAGTTCCCGCGGATGACGGACTACGTCGCCCCCAAGGGCGTGCGGATCGCCGACGCCGACCGGGTGCGGCTCGGTGCGCACCTCGCCGAGGGCACCACCGTCATGCACGAGGGGTTCGTCAACTTCAACGCCGGCACGCTCGGCACGTCGATGGTCGAGGGCCGTATCTCCGCCGGAGTCGTGGTCGGCGACGGGTCGGACATCGGTGGCGGTGCCTCCACCATGGGCACGCTCTCCGGCGGCGGCAACGTCCGCATCACCATCGGCGAGCGCTGCCTGATCGGCGCCGAGGCGGGCGTCGGCATCGCGCTCGGCGACGAGTGCGTCGTCGAGGCCGGCCTGTACGTCACCGCCGGCACCCGTGTCACCATGCCCGACGGGCAGATCGTCAAGGCCCGCGAGCTGTCCGGTGCCTCCCACATCCTCTTCCGTCGCAACTCGGTCACCGGCACGGTCGAGGCCCGCCCGAACAACGCGGTCTGGGGCGGTCTGAACGAGATCCTGCACAGCCACAACTGAGCGACACGGCCATACGGCTTCGACGGGCGCCCTTCCCACTGCCCCTGGAAGGGCGCCCGTTCATGTGCGGAGGACCGTTCTCCTCGCCCTCCCGCACAATCTCTTCCGGAGGCAGGCATAGCGGCGCGCACCCGCGCGCGTCACAGGGGGCACAAGGGCGGACGACCCGTTCGCCCGGGGGAAGAGCGAAGGTGACGATGGATGCCGAGGCGCAGGACAGCTTCCGGGAGTTCGTGGAGCACCGGTCGTCCGCGCTGCTGAAGACGGCGGTGCTGCTGAGCGGCGGCGACCGGCACGCCGCCGAGGACCTGCTGCAGAACGCGCTGATCAAGGCGGCGGGCCGGTGGCAGCGGATCGAGGAGCCGGAGGCGTACGTACGGCAGGTCCTGTACCGCCAGCAGATCAGCCGCTGGCGGCTGAAGTGGCGCAGACGCGAACTGACCGTCGCCGAACCGCCCGACACCGGCGCCGGACCCGACGCCTCCTCCGACGCCGACCTGCGCCTGCTGATGCGCGGCGCGCTCGCCCGGCTCACCGCGCGCCAGCGCACCGTGCTGGTGCTCCGGTACTTCGAGGACCTGCCCGAGGCCGACGTGGCCCGCATCCTCGGCTGCTCCGTCGGCACCGTACGGTCCACCACCCACCGCTCGCTGGCCCGGCTCCGAGCCCTCGCGCCCGAACTCACCGCCGACGCCGGCGACCGGCTGCCGTCCCGTGACCACTCGCCCGTGGAGGTGCGTCCGTGAACGTCGAGGAACTCGTACGCGACTCCCTGCGGGAGCTGGCCGCCGAACAGCCGTCGGCAGGGCCGGGGTTCGCCGACCGGGTGCTGGCCGTGCGCCGGCAC
This sequence comes from Streptomyces sp. NPDC001617, assembly GCF_053596855.1. Taxonomy (NCBI): domain Bacteria; kingdom Bacillati; phylum Actinomycetota; class Actinomycetes; order Kitasatosporales; family Streptomycetaceae; genus Streptomyces; species Streptomyces sp. NPDC001617. The sequence continues at coordinate 2,870 of NZ_JBSFHA010000137.1, read as the reverse complement.
CGTCGCACCCGCCGGCTCGCCTCCGTCGCCGCCGCCACGGCCGCCGTGGTCGCCCTGGCGGTGGCGGTGCCGCTGCTGGACTCCGGGAAGAGCGATGTGCGTCCGTCGGGGGTCGTGCAGAAGGACGGGATCACCGCTCACCCCGACCAGTCGCCGCCGCGGGAGCTGATCGGAGCCGGGCAGAGCGCGCTCGCCGCCTACTACACCGTGCGGACCGTGCCGCAGTCGGACGAGCAGGCCATCGGCGTACGGACGTACTGGCTGCTCGACCCGAGGACCGGCACCTACGAGAAGGACGCCCGGTGGAGCTTCGTCGCCGTCGCCCCGGGGCTGAAGACCGCCGCTGTACTGGAGCAGGACCTGCCCGTCCGCCGGATCGGCCTGCTCGACCTCGCGACCGGGAAGGTCGAGCGGTGGATCCAGGTCGAGCACGGGATCGGCGCACTCGCCTTCTCGTACGACGGGACCCGGCTGCTGGCGACGACGTACGACGAGAACCCCGACGTGCGGACCAAGACCCACAACGTCAAGGGTGGCTGGGTATGGGGACCCGCGTTCGCCAAGTCCACCCGGACCGGCTTCTACGACTTCGACGTGGTCTCCGGCAAGGGCGCCTGGACCGGGGTCGCCTCCGACCGCGACACCCGCTCCCGCGAGGACTTCGCCTTCAGCCGCACCGGCGACCAGGTGTACTCGCAGGTCGTCAGCAGCCGGGACGGGACGGAGCAGTTCTACGACCTCGACGGCGGCAAGATCGCCGCCCCCGCGAACGAGAAGTACCTGCGGGCGGACGTCGGGGCGCGGCTGTCCCCGAGCGGTCGCCTCGCCGCCCTGGGCCTGACGAAGGAGGTCAACGGCTCGCCCGGCAGGTCGTACTCCTCGATCCGTGATCCCCGCACCGGCAAGGAGATCACCAGGGTCCGCGGAGCCGAGCTGCTCGCCTGGGCCGACGACAGGCGGCTCATCGCCTGGGAGCGGGTGACCGGTCTGGACGAGCCGTACCGGGGTCGGCTCGTGGTGGTGACCATCGGCAGCGAGAAGGTCGTACCGCTCAGCGGAGTCCGTGAGGAGGAATACGACGAGGGGCAGGCATGGCAGCCCGTCTTCGCCCGCCGCTGATCAGTCGCCGGCGGCGGTGAGCTCCTCGTAGGCCGCCAGCAGGCCGTCGACCGTCCTCCGGTCGGCGGGCCGCAGCGGGGCCCGCACCGGACCCGCGGGCAGGCCGAGTTTGTTGAGAAGTGCCTTGGTCGTGACGGTGCCGGGCAGGCCTGCCGACATCATCAACTCGATGAGCGGCGTGGCGCGTTGCTGGAGGTGGGCGGACACGGGGGTGTCGCCCGCCTCCCACGCGTCCAGAACGGCGCGGAGCCGGTCCGGTACGACGTTCGCGACCGTGCTGATGTAGCCGGCGCCGCCCACCGCGGTCAGCGCGAGATTGTGCTCGTCGCAGCCCGCGTAGTACGCCAACTCCGTGCGGGACATGACCTTTTGGGCCGCCAGGAAGTCGTACGAACAGTCCTTCACCGCCACGATCCGGGGATGCCCGGCGAGCCGGATCATCGTCTCCGGTTCGATACGGGTGCCGGTGCGGCCCGGGATGTCGTAGAGCACGACCGGCAGTCCGGCAGCGTCCGCGACCGTGCGGAAGTGCTCCTCCAGGGCGTCCTGCGGGGGCCTGCTGTAGTACGGGCTGACCACCAGCAGGCCGTCCGCGCCCGCCTTCTCGGCCTCCAGGGCGAGCTCCACGGTGTGCCGGGTGTCGAAGGTCCCGACGCCGGTGATGATCGACGCCCGGCCGCCCACCGTCTCCCGCACCGCCTCGACCAGTGCCGCCTTCTCGGCGTCCGTCGTGGTCGGCGACTCGCCCGTCGTGCCGGACAGCACCAGGCCGTCGCAGCCCCGCGAGACGAGATGGTCGGCGAGCCGCTGCGCGCCGTCGAGATCGAGCCCGCCGTCCGCGGCGAAGGGGGTGATCATCGCGCAGAGGGCGCGGCCGAAGGGGGCGTGAGTCGTCATGGAGTCAGTCTCGACAGTTCGATCGTGAAGCTCCACTTAATTCTTCTACGGGATATTGATAAGAATTACTACGAGTTTTGTGAAAGGCCCCCCGGTCGGAGGCCCTATGTCCAATTCGGCCCTTCATGGGTCACCATGGTCAAGACGGTCACCGCCATCGGCCCATGGAGGCGTCATGAAGCTCGGCAAGGCACTGGCCACGGGAGTCGCGGAAGAGCAGCCGCAGGTCCACGAGGAAGAGCTCGAACTCCCCGAGGAGATCACGGAAGAACTGCAGGTCCCCGAAGAGGTCCCGGCGACCCGATGAGACTGCGGCTTCCGGAGGAACGCCCGACGGAGCCGCCGACCGGATACAAGATCGCCCACCCGGTGCTGTCCCAGGACGGTACCCGGGCCGGGTTCACGGGTGTGTCGCTCGGCGGCGCGCTGCCGTACGGAGTCGTGGCCGACGCGTCCTGCGTGTACGGCCTGCGCCACCGTGCACCGCACCGCCGCTGCGACTGCGGCTTCCACTGCGTGCACGACCGGACGACGGCCGAGGCGCTGCTGAGCACGGCCGAGCACCGGGCCGCCCTGCTGCTCGAGGTCTCGGTCCTGGGCCGCTACATCCGCTTCGAGCGCGGCTTCCGCTACGCCCGCCAGCGGGTGCGTACGGCCACGGTCGGCCCCTGCGACTGCGGTGCCGTCGCCGTGGCACTGGCCGACGCGGGCTGGGGCCGCCCCGGCTGGCGGGCGCTGGCACCCGCGTGCGCGGGATGATGAGGTAGTCGTGGATGTCGCCGCCGGGTGCGGGTTTGGGCTTGTCGACGACCGTCCAGGGGCCCTGGGACAGCCAGTTGTCGGCGCGGGCCGTC
>NZ_JBSFHA010000136.1:0-20678 GCF_053596855.1 Streptomyces sp. NPDC001617 | reverse complement strand
GAGGTCAGCCTCGAAGAGCTCACCAACCACATGGCCGGCGGCGCCGAACTCGCCGCGCTCAAGCACGAGTTGTCCCAGGTCCGCGGCGTCGACGTCGAGGAACTCCCCGAGGTCGAGGACCTCACCGCCCCGGTGGCCGGCGCGCCCGAAGGGAAGTCCTGAGATGGCGGGCGCCCTCGACCGCATCCGGGTCGGGTCGGCCCCCGACTCCTGGGGCGTCTGGTTCCCGGACGACCCTCGGCAGGTGCCCTGGGAACGCTTCCTGGACGAGGTCGCCGCGGCGGGTTACCCGTGGATCGAGCTGGGCCCGTACGGCTATCTGCCGACCGACCCGGCCCGGCTCACGGACGAGGTCGCCAAGCGCGACCTGAAGGTCTCCGCGGGCACGGTCTTCACCGGCCTGCACCGCGGGCCCTCGGTCTGGGAGTCGACCTGGGAACACGTCAGCCAGGTCGCCGCGCTCACCCAGGCGATGGGCGCGCAGCACCTGGTCGTCATCCCGTCGTTCTGGCGGGACGACAAGACCGCCGAGATCCTGGAGCCGCCGGAGCTGACGCACGAGCAATGGGCCCACCTCACCAAGGGCATGGAACGGCTCGGGCACGAGGTGCAGGAGGCGTACGGCCTCGACATCGTGGTGCACCCGCACGCGGACACGCACGTCGACACCGAGGACCATGTCGAGCGCTTCCTCGACTCGACCGACTCCGAGCTGGTCAACCTCTGCCTGGACACCGGGCACTACGCCTACTGCGGCGGCGACAGCGTCAAGCTGATCGAGACGTACGGCGAGCGCATCGGATATCTGCACCTCAAGCAGGTGGACCCGGAGATCCTCGCGGACGTGGTGAAGAACGAAACGCCGTTCGGACCCGCGGTGGCCCGGGGTGTGATGTGCGAACCACCGTCCGGTGTGCCGGAGTTGGGGCCGGTGCTGGAGGCGGCGCAGAAGCTCGGGGTGGAGCTGTTCGCGATCGTCGAGCAGGACATGTACCCCTGTGAGCCGGACAAGCCGCTGCCCATCGCGGTGCGTACGCGCACGTTCCTGAGGTCCTGCGGCGCCTGACCATCCGAAGGGGACGAACGACCATGGCTCAGCCGGGAACGCTGAAAGTCGCCGTCGTCGGCACCGGAAAGATGGGGGCCGACCATGTCCGCCGTATCCAGGAGGTCACCAGCGGGGCCAGGGTGACCGCTGTCGTGGACGTCGACGCGGAACGCGCGAAGGCCGTCGCGGCCCGCGTCGACGGCTGCACCGCCTACACGGACCCGGCCGCCGCGATGGCGGCGGCCGATGTCGACGCCGTTCTGATCGCCTCCCCCGGGCCCGCTCACGAGGCGGCCCTGCTGGCGGCCTTCGCACGCGATCTGCCCGTGCTGTGCGAGAAGCCGCTCACCCCGGACGCGGCCTCCGCACTGCGCGTCATGGAGGCCGAGCAGCGGCTCGGCCGACGCCGGGTCCAGGTCGGCTTCATGCGGCGCTACGACGCCGAGTATCTGAAGCTCAAGTCCCTGCTGGAGACGGGCCAGTTGGGCAGACCGCTCATGGTGCACAACCGGCATCGCAACCTCGCCTCACCGCCCGGCTGGCACAGCGAGATGCTGATCAACGACTCCGTCGTGCACGAGATGGACGTGACCCGCTGGCTGCTCGGCCATGAGATCACGGCCGTGACGGTGCTGCGTCCGACGCCCTCGGCGAACGCGCCGGACGGGGTGCAGGACCCGCAGTTCGTGGTCTTCGAGACCGACGGCGGTGCGATCGTCGATGTCGAGATCTTCGTCAACTGCGGCTTCGGCTACCAGGTCCAGGCCGAGGTGGTCTGCGAACGCGGTACCGCCCGCATCGGCGACGGCCACGCCATGGTCACCAACATGGCGGGACGCTGGGGCGGCACCATCGCCCAGGACTTCGTGGAACGCTTCGCCGACGCCTACGACCGCGAGGTCCAGGCCTGGGTGGACGCCACCCGCCGGGGCGAGGTCGGCGGCCCGGGCGTGTGGGACGGCTACGCGGTGGCGGCGGTGTGCGAGGCGGGCGTTCGGGCGCTGGAGGAGGGCGGCCGGGCGGAGGTCGAACTGGTGGAACGGCCCGCGCTCTACCGCTGAGGGTCCCGTTTCCGTGTTGAGCACGACGCGTGGAACCGGCCCGCGCTCTACCGCTGAGCGTCCAGCTCCCGTGTGAACACGACGCGAGGGGGCTGACCCGGCCCGTTGTACTCCTGCGCCACGCGGGCGGCGAATCCGAGGCTGCGGTGGAAGGCGATCGACCCCTCGTTGCCGACGGAGGTGATCGCCTTCAGCCGAACCGCCCCCTGCCCCCGCGCGGCCTCGGTGAAGGCGGCGTACAACTCCCGCCCCAGCCCGGTGCCCCGGGCATCGTCCCGCGTCGCGACCAGATGCACGTACCCCGTCCCGTCGGGCGTGACGAACCCGATGAGATAGCCGAGGACGCCGTCCTCGGCACGGGCGACCAGACAGGTCTCCCCGAACTCGTGCACCAGCGTCAGGAGATGGAGCGCGCGCATGTCCCGGTCGCCCCAGTAGCGGGGCTGGTCGGCCAGGACCTGCTGGATGTCGGTGACTTGGGCGGGGGCGATGTGTGCGGCCATACCGCCGATCATGGCAGCCGTGCAACTGCGGCGCGGTCCCGGCCGTCCTCTGAGTGACGGCGAGGAGGCGCGGATGGGGCTCGTGCGGATGACGCTTCCGGTGCCGCGTGCGGTGGCCCGGCTGGTGCCGGGCGTGGGGCGGCCGTTGCTGGGGGCGGCGCTGTTCTGGTGCGTGCTGCCCCGCTGGGTGCTGCTGCGGCCACCGTCGACGGCACGTCGGCTGGCGGCGACGGAGGAACTCGTGGCCCTGTACCGGCCGTTGTCCGACCCCGACCGGCTGAGCCGAGCCCTGGCACTGCGGGCGTCCGCGCTGGTGCCGGCGGGGCGGAACGAGGAGGCGTGCGCGGCGGCGGACGCCTCGCTCACGGTGCCGGGTGCGCGGCCGTCGGTCGCGCAGTCCGCGTACGCCGCCCATGTACGGGCGCAGGCGCTCATGGGCCTCGGCCGCTACGAGGAGGCCCTGGAAGCGGCTCGGGAGGCCGTCGAGGCGTATCGCCACGCTCCCGCACCGGCGCGCCGTGACCGGGCGCTGGGCAACCTGCCGGGCGCGCTGCGCACCCATGGTCTGGTGCTGGCCGGGCTGGGCCGCACGGCGGAGTCCGTCACCGTGTACGAGGAGTGCGCCGCGCTCCTGCGGCCCATGTCCCTGCGGGAGAGGACGCATGTCCAGCTGGTCCACCCTCGGGTCTTCGCCGAACTGGTCGGCGGACTACGGGCGCTCGGCCGGTACGAGGAGGCACTCGCGGTCGGCCCGGAGGCCCGCGAGGCGGCGTACGACTCGATGGGGTGGTTCATGCCCGAGATCATCCTGCGGCTGAGAGTGTCGCTCCTGAGGGACCTGGCCGCCTGTGAGAGCGCGACAGGCCGGCGGACGCAGGCGCGTGACACCGCGGAGGAGGCGGTCGCTCAGGCCCGCCGGCTGGCCGAGCGGTATCCGGCCCCGGGCGAGTGGGCGTTGACCGTCGCTCTGGAGGGGCTGGTCGCCGTGCTCGACGAACAGCACGCTTACGAGGACGAGTTGACCGCCCTGCGCGAGCTGGCCGACCTCCAAGTCGGCCCCTCCCTCGCGGCCACCCTGGACGACATCGCCCGTTGTCTGGGGCAGACGGGCGACCACCGGGCGGCGATGGTGGAATCGGAGCGCGCCGTGACGGTCGCCCGACGCGCTGCCGGACACGATCCCGAGCGCAACGAACCGCAACTCGCCCGACTGCTGGGAAACCTGAGTATCCGTCAACAGGACGCAGAGGAGCTGGAGTCCGCGATCCCGACCGCGCGCGAGGCCGTGACCCTCTCCAGGCGGCTGGCCGAGACCGACTGGACGACCCACCAGCCCCAGACCGCCCGCCGACTCCGCGTCCTCGGCCAGGCCCTCCGCCGCACCGGCGCGTACGCCGAAGCCGTGGCCTGCTACGAGGAGGCGGAGGCCGCCCTGCGGGAACTGCTGGACGACGGCGGCGACCACGCGGCCGAACTCGCCCTGACGCACTCGCGGTTGGCCACCACCCTCCGCACGGCGGCCTGGGCCCACCTCGACGCCGACCGCACCGCCGAGGCCGTCACGGCCCTGCGCTCCCTGCTCGCCCTCACCCGCCGGACCGACGCCCCGGACGTCCACGCCCGCTGTGTCACGACGTTCGCCGAGATCCGCGCGGAGCGGGGGAGCGACGTGACGCGGGCGTGGGAGCGGGCGACCGGGGAGCCGTACCCGAGGTTCGTCTACAGGCGGGTCCGCGGGCGCGGCTCGAACCCCGCCGCCCGGTAGCTCTCGTCGATCAGCGTCATCGTCGCCACCGCGTCGTCCGGGTCCAACGGCACCGGCGTGCCCTCCCGCACCCGTGCCGCGAACGCCTCCAGCTGGTACGTGTACGACGACCGGGTGCCGAGTCGTTCGGTCCGCTCACCCTCCTCCGTGCGCACGACGATCCGGTCGTCCATCTGGGGAAGGACGAAGTTCGGGGCGTACGCCTCGCCCCGGCTGCCGACGATCCGGCAGCTCATCTCCAGCTTGTCGTACGCCATGTGGCAACGGGCCGACCCGGTGGCCCCGCCCGGGAACTCCAGCTCGGCGTCGAGCCATTCGTCGGCCCCGGGTGCTCCGGCCCGCTCGCCACCCCGCGCCGAGACGAGCCGAGGGGCGCCGCCCGCCCATGGGGCCAGCATCCGCACCGCGTGCAGGCTGTAGCAGCCCAGGTCCATGACCGCGCCACCGGCGAGCGGCAGGGACCAGCGCGGGTCGGTGTCCGCGGGGGCCTGGATGGCGACCAGGGTCTCCACCCGCTGGAGCTCGCCGAGTTCACCGCTCTCCAGGAGCTCGTGCAGGCGCCGGGTGACCGGGTGGAAGAGGTAGTGGAAGGCCTCCATGAAGACCGTGCCGGACTTGGCGGCAGCCTCCCGGACCTCGGCGGCCTCCTCGGCGTTGCTCGCCGAAGGCTTCTCCGACAGGACGTGCTTGCCGGCCGCGAGGGCGGCGAGGTTCCACGGGCCGTGCAGGCCGTTGGCGAGGGGGTTGTAGACGGCCTCGACCTCGGGGTCGGCGAGGAGGGCCGCGTAGGAGTCCGCCACCCGCTCCACGCCGTGTTCGGCGGCGAAGGCCTCGGCGCGGGACCGGTCGCGGGCGGCCACCGCGACGATGCGGTGGCCGGTCGTCCGGGCCGGGTCGACGAGGGCGCGTTCCGTGATGCGTGCTGCTCCCAGTACTCCGATGCGCAAAGGCTCCCGGACCGGTTCGCTCATGACTTCCGTTCCTCCTTGATCCGTCACTGCGAGGTCAGTGTGCCGTCCGGCGGCGGGAAGTGGCGGCGGGCCAGGTCCTGCGCGTGGGCGACCGTGCACTCGATCAGCTCGAAGGCGGGCAGACCGCCGACGTGGTACGTGTGGTTTCGGCCCTGCAGAGCGTCCAGCCGCTCCAGGGCGCCGGCGGCGAGGTCGGCGCTGTCGAAGTGCGGCATGAACGCCCACTCGCGCTCCAGGTGCACCTCCGCCAGGCGGCCGCCGAGTCCCGCGATGTCGTCAGCCAGGCGTGTGCTCACGTCCTCGGGGCGGCCGTAGGAGTAGAAGGTCCGCACGTCGGTGTCCGGGTAGCGGTGGTGGTACGAGACGCAGTGGCCGGTCGACTCACGGCTCGCGGTGTGGGCGGCGAGGAAGTAGAAGGCGTCCGGCGGGAGGCCGGACGCGGTGGCGAGGGTGGTGTGGTAGGCGTGGGCGCGGATCCGGGCGGCGAGGTCGCGTTCCTCCTCGGTGGCGTCCAGGACCGGCAGGACGCGGTCCAGAGGGACCGCCAGCACCAGGTCGTCCGCCTCCACCGGGCCGGAGTCCGTGTGCACCCGCACTCCGCCGGCCGCCCGCTCGATCGACGTCACCCGGACTCCGCACCGCACGTCCTTGAGCTCGTCGGCGACCCTGCCCCACAGCGCGCCGAACCCGCCCACGACCGTGAACGCGCCCGCGTGGCCCAGTAGTTCGGGGCCCCGGGTCAACAGGCCGGTCATCTCGGCGTACTTGACGAAGTACAGCGCCGGGAGGTCGTCGTCGAGATAGCCGTACCCGGCCGCCGTGTACCCGGTGCCGAACGACTCCGCCATCGACTCCAGTCCGCGCTCGGCGAGCCACTGCCCCACAGGAGCGGCGAGCGCCCGCGCGGAGTGCGCGAGGCCGGGCTCGGCGATGCGCGGGAACTCCCGCTCGCGCAGCGCCCGGTAGCGCCCGAAGGCCTCCGCGTCACGCAGGAACGCCATGGCCTGGCGGCTCGCGGTTCCGCCCGCCACGTCGATGACGCGGTAGCGACTCGTCCGCTCGGTCTCCACGTCCAGCTCGGTCACCAACTCCGCGATTCTCACGTACTGGTTGGTGCAGATGTGCCCGCCCAGGTCGTAGGCCCGGCCGTCGACGTCCGTGCTCCGGCACTTCCCGGCCACGGCGTCCTGTTCCTCCAGGACGGTCACCCGGTGTCCGGCACGCTCCAGTTCCCGGGCGGCGGCCAGACCGCTCGGCCCGGCGCCGATGACGACGACGGTCCGGGGGAGTAACTCCCGTTCGATGGCGGCGAGTTCGAGGGTCTCGTGGGGCCCGGGTATGTGGCCGTCGGTCATGAGGTCGCTCCTCGGTCGGTTGTTCGGGTCCGGCGCGATCTCATCGTCGTACGAAGAGATCTCCCCGGGATGAACCGACAGGAGCAACGTGATGGTTCGCACACTCGCGTTCCGGGCGCCGGAGGCCGCCCGGCACCCGGAACACGAGAACCGTGGGCCACCGGTCAGGCGGTGCGGACCTCGGCGATGGTCACCGGGCGGTGCTCGTGCAGCGACAGCGTGCAGGCGTCGGCGATCCAGCCGGCCTCCAGCGCGTCGGCGACCGTGCACGGGGAGGGGCGGGCGCCGGCGACGACCTCCGTGAACGCGGTGAGTTCGGCGCGGTAGGCCTCGGTGAAGCGGTCCATGAAGAAGTCGTGCGGGGTGCCCGCCGGGAAGGTCACGCCGGGCTCGACCGAGCGCAGCGGGAGCTTGTCCTCCAGGCCCACCGCGATGGAGTCCTGGAAGCCGTGGATCTCCATGCGGACGTCGTAACCCCGGGCGTTGTGACGGGAGTTGGAGACCACCGCGATGGTTCCGTCGTCCAGGGTGAGGATCGCGCCGGTGGTGTCGGCATCGCCCGCCTCCTTGATGTACTCGGCGCCCCGGTTCCCGCCGACCGCGTACACCTCGACGACCTCGCGACCGGTCACCCAGCGGATGATGTCGAAGTCGTGGACGGAACAGTCGCGGAAGATACCGCCCGACGCGGCGATGTACGCGGCCGGCGGGGGTGCCGGGTCCAGCGTGGTCGACCGTACGGTGTGCAGCTTGCCCAGCTCGCCGCTCTGCACGGCGGCACGGGCGGCCACGAAACCGGCGTCGAAGCGGCGGTTGTAACCGATCTGGATCGGGACATCGCTGCCCTCGATCGCCTTCAGCACCTGGACGCCCTCGGCCATCGTCCTGGCGACCGGCTTCTCGCAGAAGACCGGGATGCCGGCCTCGACGCCGGCCAGGATCAGCCCGGGGTGGGCGTCCGTCGCGGCCGCGACCACGATGCCGTCGACGCCGGCGGCCAGCAGGGCCTGAGGCGAGTCCACGACCTCGCCCCCGAACTTCTCCGCGGCGCTCTTGGCGGCGTCCGCGAACGGGTCGGTGAGGACGAGCGACTCGACCACGTCGAGCCCGGACAGGGTCTCGGCGTGGAAGGCGCCGATACGGCCGAGGCCGAGGATTCCGATACGCATGGGGGTGCAGCTCCTTGAAGGTGTTACGGGTGAGCGGAGAGGGGGGTCAGGGGCCGTCAGTCGAGTCCGCCGAGGACGTTCTGGTCCCAGTCGATCACCGATCCGGTCACCACGCCCGAACGGTCCGACAGCAGGAAGACCACGAAGTCGGCGATCTCGTCCGGCTGGCCCAGCTTGCCCATCGGCAGCTTGGCCGCGGCCTCCTCGCGCCAGTCGTCCCCGGCGTCGTGGAAGGTCTTCTGTGTGGCGTCCTCGCCCTCGGTCGCCGTCCAGCCGATGTTCAGGCCGTTGATGCGGATCCGGTCCCAGCGGTGGGCGTGGGCGGCGTTGCGGGTCAGGCCGATCAGGCCCGCCTTGGAGGCGACGTACGGGGCCAGGAAGGGCTGTCCGCCGTGCGCCGAGGTGGTGATGATGTTGACGATCGTGCCCGGGGCCTTGCGGGCCACCATGTCCGCGACGGCGGCCTGCATCGCGAAGAACGGCGCCTTGAGGTTGATCGCGATGTGCTGGTCGAACAGCTCGGGCGTGGTGTCGAGCAGGCTGCCCCGGGAGGTCAGACCCGCGGAGTTGACCAGGCAGTCGACACGCCCGTACGCGGCGACGGCGTCGCCCACCGCGTGCCTCGCCTGCTCGGCGTCCGAGAGGTCGGCCCGGATGAACATCGCCTTGCCGCCGGCCGCCGACAGCTCGCCCACCAGCGCCTCACCGGGCTCGGGACGCCGGCCGGTGACGGCCACGACCGCCCCCTCCCGGACGGCCGCCCGCGCGATCGCGGCACCGACGCCCTGGCTGCCGCCGTTGACCAGGACGACCTTGTCGTCGAGTAGTCCCATGTGTCTCCGTCGCCCTTTCAGCTCGCGCGCCGTTCGCCGGCCACGCGCAGTTGGTCCCGCAGAATGCGCGCGGGCCGGCTCTCGCCGAGCGCCTCGCGCACGAGGTCCGCCTGTGAGGGCGGGGCCAGACCGTCGACCGGCGGGTCGCTGTCGAGGTTGGTGGGGAAGGGGTAGCCCTCGGCGCTCGCGGCGATCACGTGGTCCAGCCACTCCGCGCTCGCGCCCTCGGCCTTGCGACGCAGCAGCACGGGGTACACGGCGTTCGCCACCGCCTCGCGGTCCACGGTCTCCATCGCGCGCCCGAAGGCGGAGGACACCTGCAGCAGGTTGGCCATGCGCCGCACGTCCGGGGTGCGGTTGGTGCCCGCGGCGTGGAACAGCGCCGGGTTGAAGAAGGCGGCGTCGCCCTTGGCGAGCGGCAGCTGGACGTGGTGCTCCTTGAAGTACGCCTGGAACTCCGGCCGCCGCCACGCCAGATAACCCGGCTCGTACGCCTGCGAGAACGGCAGGTACAGCGTCGGGCCCGACTCCACCGGCATGTCGCAGTGCGCGACCGCGCCCTGCAGGGTGAGCACGGGGGAGAGGCGGTGGACGTGCGCCGGATAGGCCGCGGCGGCCTCGTCGGAGAGGAAGCCCAGGTGGTAGTCGCGGTGCGCGGTCTGCGCGAGACCGCCCGGGTTGACCACGTTGACCTGGGAGGTCACCTGGTAGCCGGGGCCGAGCCAGGTCTCGGAGACCAGCGCCAGGACGGGGTTGGCGTAGTAGTCGGCGAAGGCCGCCGGGTCGTAGAGGGCCGCCTTCTCCAGCGCGTTCCACACCCGCTCGTTGGCGCCGGGCTTGGCGAAGTGGTCGCCGGCCGTGGTGCCCGCCGCGTACTGCTCGCGGATCAGCGAGTCGAACACCGCGGTGGCCCGGTCGACGACCGCGTGATCGGGGAACGCGCCCCGGAACACCACCACTCCGGGCCCGTCGGTGAGGGCCCTGACGAGCTCCTCCTGGACGTCCCGACGCGGCGCGGCGAGGACGCGCTCGGCTTCGTACAGCAGGACGTTCCGCTCCACCGCCAGGGCGTGCGGGTAGTCGGCAAGGTCGGCCGTCCGCTCGACGAGCGCGCGGAACGAGTCGAGGTCGCAGTCCTGCTCGGACAGCCAGGCACGGTGTTGTACGGCGGTGAAGGACATCGAGGTCCTCTCGGTGACAGGGGCGACTCAGCGCTGCCATTCTTGTCAGTACAAACCCGTCGAACAACTGGCACGCGGCCATCAAAAACCCCTCAAGGAGCCACCGAATGGGTCACCCGTTCCCGATCCGGGAGATCGCCCGCCAGGCGGGGTTGAGCGAGGCCACCGTGGACCGGGTCCTGAACGGCAGGGGCGGGGTCCGCGAGAGCACCGCGCGGGAGGTCGAGCAGGCCATAGCGGACCTGGACCGCCAGCGCACCCAGGTCCGGCTCCTCGGCCGCACCTTCATGATCGACATAGTGATGCAGACCCCCGAACGGTTCTCCACGGCCGTCCGCGCCGCCCTGGAGGCCGAGCTGCCGTCCCTGCACCCGGCGGTGGTCCGCTCCCGCTTCCACTTCCGCGAGACCGGCCCGGTGCAGGAGCTGACGAGGATCCTGGACCGGATCGCCGGGCGCGGCTCCCAGGGCGTGATCCTCAAGGCGCCGGACGTCCCCGGGATCACCGCCGCCGTCGCCCGCCTCGCCGACGCCGGTATCCCCGTCGTCACCCTGGTCACCGACCTGCCCGCCACCGCCCGCCTCGCCTACGTCGGCATCGACAACCGCGCCGCCGGAGCGACCGCCGCCTACCTGATGGGCCAGTGGCTGGGCGAGCGCCCCGGCAATGTGCTCACCAGCCTCAGCAGCGGCTTCTTCCGCAACGAGGAGGAGCGCGAGATGGGCTTCCGCAGCGCGATGCGCACCCACCACCCCGAGCGCACGCTGGTCGAGATAGCCGAGGGCCAGGGCCTGGACGCCACCCAGTACGACCTCGTACGCGCCGCCCTCGTACGCGACCCCGACATCCGCGCCGTCTACTCCATCGGCGGCGGCAACATCGCCACCCTTCGGGCTTTCGCGGACCTCGGCCGCGAGTGCGCGGTGTTCGTCGCGCACGACCTCGACCACGACAACACCCGTCTGCTGCGCGAGCACCGCCTCTCCGCCGTGCTCCACCACGACCTGCGCCAGGACATGCGCGAGGCCTGCCACACCGTGATGCGCGCCCACGGCGCCCTGCCGCCCGCGGGGCCCACGCTGCCGTCGGCGATCCAGGTGGTCACCCCGTACAACATGCCGCCGCAAGCGACGAGTTGAAGGGGACCGGAGTGACGACGAGGACCGAAGAGGTCGAGATCGAAGGAGTACGGCTGCTCGTCACCCTGACCCCGGGCGGCGCCACCGGACTCCTCGCACTGCACGGCAGCAACGAGGGCGGCACCGCGGAACTCGCCAGGTCCGTGGGCGAGTTGTGCGACGCCACGAGCCTGGTCTTCACCCAGCCGGGGGTGCCGGAGCCGGTGCACATCCCGTCGCCGCGCATGGCGGTGGAACACTGCCGGCTGCTACGGGAGTTCCTGGCGCATGTGACGGTCGTGGTCTCCCTGCACGGCCATATGCGGCCCACGGCGCTCCGGTCCATCTTCCTCGGCGGCGGCAACCGGCGGGCCGCACGGCTCGTCGCCGACGAACTCGACGCCCTGCGGCCGGAGTTCGAGGCGGTCACGGACCTCGACGAGATCCCGGTGTCCCTGCGCGGCCTGCACGCCCGCAACCCGGTCAACCTGACCCGCGGCGGGGGTGTCCAGGTGGAACTCCCGCTCACCGCCAGGACCCGGCGGACGCGGTGGGCGGCCGGACTCCCGGACAACCCGCCCCAGTCCGTCGTCGACGCCCTGGCCAAGGGCGTGGCGTCCCTGGCCGCTATGACGGAACGCTGACCCAGGAGCCGCTCTCCGCCGAGACCACCATCGCCTCCAGTACGGCGGCACTGTGCACGGCGTCCGGGAGCGTGGCCCCGTACGGCCTGCCCTCCGCGATCGAGCGCAGGAAGCGGTGGGCCTCGATCACCTTCAGGTCGTCCATGCCCATGGCGTTGGCCGCGCCCGGCTGGAAGGCGCCGAACTCGCCGTCGCCCGGGCCGACATAGACCGTGCTGACGGGCTGGTCCTGGTAGGTGGTGCCGCGGCTGACGCCCAGCTCGTTCATCCGGCGGAAGTCCCAGAACACCGCGCCCTTGGTGCCGTGCACCTCGAAGCCGTAGTTGTTCTGCTCGCCGACCGAGACCCGGCAGGCCTCCAGGACGCCACGGGCGCCGGAGGCGAAGCGGAGCAGGCAGCTCACGTAGTCCTCGTTCTCGACCGGGCCCGACTCGCCGCCAGTGGCTCGGGTGTGGCCGGCGGTGGCGCCGGTCGGACGGGCGCGTTCCGGAATGAAGACGGCCGTGTCGGCGGTCAGCGACGCGATGTCGCCGAGCAGATGGCGGGCGAGGTCGGCGCCGTGCGAGGCGAGGTCGCCCAGGACGCCGCTGCCGCCGCGCTCCTTCTCGTACCGCCAGGTCAGGGCGGACTCGGGATGGGCGGCGTAGTCGCTGAAGAGGCGGACGCGGACATGTGTGACGGTGCCGATCCCGCCCGAGGCGATCAGCTCGCGGGCGGCCTCGACGGCGGGCGCGTTGCGGTAGTTGAAGCCGACCGCGCCCTGCACGCCCGCCCTCGCGACGGCGCCGGCCACCGCCTGCGCGTCGGCCACGTCCAGCCCGACCGGTTTCTCGATCCAGATGTGCTTGCCGGCCTCCGCCATCGCCACGCCGATCTCGCGGTGCAGGAAGTTCGGGGCGGTGATGGAGACCGCCTGGACGCGAGGGTCCTTGACCACGTCCCGCCAGTCCCGGGTCGTCGAGGCGAAGCCGAACTGCGCGGCGGCCTCCTCCGCCCGGCCGGGCACCTCCTCGGCGACCGTGACCAGCTCGGGGCGCAGGCCCAGCCGCGGGTAGTGGTGCAGGACGCGGGCGTACGCCTGGGTGTGCACCCGGCCCATCCAGCCGAACCCGACGACGGCGACACCGAGCGAATCCACCATGACAGCCCCTCTTTGGACCGGTCCATAATCTGTCCAGCCCACCCTGAAGGCCTGCTTCCGCTGCTGTCAACCCTCGCCGGACCCTTTGACAAGGCGGAGCAGCTCGTGGAACGGTCCAGAACATGAAAGCGCCGACGATCCGCGACGTGGCCGAGCAGGCCGGTGTCTCCAAGTCGCTGGTCTCGCTCGTCCTGCGCGGCTCCGAGCAGGTGCGGCCCGAGAAGCGGGAGGCGGTGCTGCGGGCGGTGCGGGAGCTGGGCTACCGGCCGAACGCCGCCGCGCGCAGCCTCAGCGAGCAGCGCACCCGCACGGTCGGCGTGCTCCTCAACGACCTGCGCAACCCCTGGTTCGTCGACCTGCTCGACGGCCTCAACTCGCTCCTGCACGACAACGGCCTGCGGATGCTGCTGGCGGACGCCCGCCTCAACCGCCGCACCGGCCAGGACCCCGCCGACCCCCTCCTCGACCTGCGGGTGGACGGTCTGGTCGTCGTCGGTACCCTGCCCGACCCGGCCGCGCTCGGCACGGCCGCCGCACGCGTTCCCGTCGTCGTCGCGGGCGCCCGCGAACCGGCCCCGGCGGGCGTGGACGTCGTGGCGGGCGACGACGAACGGGGCGCCCGGCTGGTCACCGAGCACCTGATCGGCCTCGGCCACCGGCGCATCGCGCACATCGCGGGCTACGGCGCCGTCGGTGAGCTGCGCAGGCGGAGCTTCGAGGCGACCATGCGCGAGCACGGCCTCGCGGACCGGGCGCTGGTCGAGCCGAGCGACATGACCGAGGAGGGCGGCTACCGTACGACCGTCCGGCTGCTCAGCCGCCCGGACCGGCCCACCGCCGTCTTCGCCGTCAACGACATCGCCTCGGTGGGCGCGCTGTCGGCGGCCGAGGAGCTGGGCCTGCGTGTCCCGCACGACGTGTCCCTCGTCGGCTACGACAACACCAGCATCTCCCGGCTGCGGCACGTCTGGCTCACCACGGTCGACGGCGCCGGCCACGAGGTCGGCCGCCGCGCCGCCCGCTGTCTCCTGGACCGTTTCGAACGGCCCGGGGGAGAGGGGCAACTGAGCCTGGTGGTACCGGAGTTGGAGATCCGAGGGACGACGGCCCCGCTCGTCAGAGAGTGATGGCGTACGCCTTCCTGAGGGTCTTGTGCACGGTCCACGTCGTACGGTCGCCCTCGCGCAGCACCGCCATGTCCCCGGGCCCCACCGTCAGCGTCGGTCCGCCCTCGACCTCGATCGTCGCCGACCCACTGATCACGACGAACAGCTCGTCCGCCTCGGTGTCGGTGACGACACCCGGCGTGATCTGCCAGATCCCGCGGATCTGCTTCCCGTCCGCAGACTCCCACACCACCTTCCCGGTCACCTCGGGTGCCCCGGAGACGATCTGCTCCGGATCGAGGGGCTCGGGCTCGAGCTCGGCGTCGGGGATGTTCACTACGAAACTGTGGGTCATACGGCGACGATAACGAGATCGCCCGCCGCCCGTCCGCCGACCCCGTGGGCGGTGTCCGCCCAGGCGGGAGGAGGCTCCGTCGCGACTGGCGGCCCGGCCGGTGCCGGGTGATCGTGGAGGACATGGCCCAGACCACCACGGCCGCCCCCGAGCGACGGCGACAGCGCGACACGCGCGAGTCCGTCCTCTTCGGCGGTGTCTACGGCTCCGTACTCGCCTGCTCCATGGTCGCCGCGCTCACCCAGTACGGCCACACCACCCGCGCCAGCCGCCGCTACGACGCCCTCTGGCTGCTGGTCACGGCGCTGGCCTCGGCCCTCGCCCACGGCTACGCCCACTACATCGCCGAACGCGAACCGCACCGCCGCTGGGACGCCCTGCGCATCCTCTCCGAGGAGTGGCCCCTGGTCACGGCGACCCTGCCGACGGTGCTGCTGCTCGCGGGGGCGGGGTGGGGCTGGTGGTCGCCGAAAGGGGTGGAGTACGCGGCGTTCATCCTCAACATCGCCCTGCTGTTCACCCTGGGTCTGGTCACGGCCCGCTGGTCGCACCGCTCCTGGCCGGTCGCCGTGGTGATCGGCCTGGGGGACGCGCTGCTCGGGGTGGTCGTCGTGGTGGCCAACGCGATCATCAAGTAGCAGCGGTTACGGCAGGGACCGGGAGAGCCACACCAGCTCGCCGCCCTCCTCCGGTGTCACGTGGTCGCGCGTGAAGCCGAGCTTGGCCGGCACGCGGAACGACGGCGCGTCCCAGGTACGCACCGACGACCAGAGCCGCCTCCGCCCGGTGTCGACGGCGGCTTCCACGACGGCGGAGGCCGCCTCGGTCGCCCCGCCCAGACCATGGGCATGCCGGAACAGCTCGTACGCGATCTCGGGCTCGTCGACCGAGGCGCGGCCCACGGTCAGCCCGCAGTACCCGATGAAGTCGCCCTCCGCCCGGCGACGTACGGCCGGCAGAGCGAGCCCGGTCCGTGTCTGCTCCTCGAACTGGGCGTCGATCATCCGCCGGTTGTCCTCGACGGACGGCATCCCTCCGCCCCGCTCGGCGACGAGTGCGCGATGCGCTGCGATGTCCGTCTCGGACCACCGCCGAAGGATCAACCGGTCGGTGTCGATCCGCAACGGCATCGATGTGTACGGCATGGCGGCACCCTGACCGCGCGCAGGTCCGTGCAGGTCGGCGGCCGGGGGCGACTAACGTGGGGAGCACGGCGGCACGCCTGTCCTCGGGTCGCCCGGGGGCCGTACCAGGGAGGAAGCCGGCATGACGACCGACGCCACCGAGACGACCGTCACGGACGAGGCGGTGAACAGCCTCGCGGGCACCGCGGACCCGCGCCTGCGTGAACTGCTGAGCGGCCTGATCCGCCATCTGCACGCCTTCGCCCGCGAGACGCGGCTGACCCAGGCGGAGTGGGAGCGGGCGATCGGCTTCCTGACCGCGACCGGCCAGACGTGCACGGACACCCGCCAGGAGTTCATCCTCCTCTCGGACGTGCTCGGCCTGTCGATGCTCGTCGAGACCATCAACGGCGACCGCGCCCCGGGCGCCACCGAGTCGACGGTCCTCGGCCCCTTCCACATGACCGAGTCCCCGGTGCGTGAACTCGGAGCGGACATCGACCTGGTGGGCGGCGGCGAGCCCTGCGTGGTCAGCGGCCGGGTCCTGTCGCGGGACGGAACCCCCTTGCCGGGCGCGGTGGTTGACGTATGGCAGGCCGACGGCAACGGCTTCTACGACGTCCAGCGCCCGGACGTGCAGCCGCCGGGCAACGGCCGCGGACTGTTCACCGCGGACGCCGAGGGCCGTTTCTGGTTCCGGACCTGTGTGCCGAGTCCGTACCCGATTCCGACGGACGGTCCGGTCGGGGGGCTGCTCAAGGCCACCGGCCGGCACCCGTACCGCCCGGCCCACATCCACTTCATCGCCACGGCGGAAGGACATGTGCCGGTCACCACGCACATCTTCGTCGCGGGCAGTGACTACCTCGACTCGGACGCGGTGTTCGCCGTCAGGCCGAGCCTGGTCCAGGACTTCGACACGACCGACGACCCGTCCCTGGCGGGGGAGTTCGGCGTCCCGAATCCCTTCCGGCACGCCCGCTTCGACCTCGTACTGGAGCGATCGTGAAGGACATCCTCGACTTCACCCACGAGTCCCGGCCCCAGCGGGTCGTCTTCCGCCCCGGCGCCGCCACCGACGCGACCGCCGGCGAGGCCGCCGGACTCGGCCTGCGCCGGCTGCTGGTCGTCTGCGGCAGCCGTGGCACGGCCACCGCGCGGGCGGTCGCCGACTCTCTCGGCCCGGCCTGCGTCGGGCTGCACGACGGCGCCCGGATGCACGTCCCCGTCGAGGTCGCCGACCGGGCCGTGGAGGTGGCCCGCGCGGCCGGCGCCGACGGCGTGGTCGCGGTCGGCGGCGGCTCCTCGGTCGGCCTCGGCAAGGCGCTCGCACTGCGCACCGGCCTGCCGCTGATCGCCGTGCCCTCGACCTACTCCGGCTCGGAGATGACACCGGTCTGGGGCCTGACGGAAGGCGGCGCGAAGCGCACCGGCCGCGACCCCGTCGTGCTCCCGCGCAGTGTCGTCTACGACCCCGAGCTCACCCTTTCCCTCCCCGTGCCGCTCTCGGTCACGAGCGGCATCAACGCCGTCGCCCACGCGGTCGAGGCCCTCTACGCCCCCGACACCACGCCCCTGATCGCGCTGATGGCCCAGGAAGGCGTACGAGCCATGGCGGCCGCCCTCCCCGCCGTGGCCGACGACCCGGAATCGCTGGAGGCGCGCGGCCGTGCCCTCTACGGGGCCTGGCTGTGCGGCTCCTGCCTGGGCGCGACCACCATGGGCCTGCACCACAAGCTGTGCCACGTCCTCGGCGGCACTTTCGACCTCCCGCACGCCGAGACCCACACGGTGGTCCTGCCCTACGCCCTCGCCTACAACGCCCCCGCCGCCCCGGACGCGGCCGCCGCCGTGGCCCGCGCCCTGGACACGGACGACGCCCCACACGCCCTGCGCGACCTGGCGAACCGCCTCGGCGCCCCCCGCTCTCTCGCCGAACTCGGTCTGAAGGAAGCCGACTTGGCGGTGGCGGCGGCACAGACGGTGGGTCAGGCGTACGCCAACCCCCGTGCGGTCACGGTGGACGGCGTGCTCGCGGTACTGCGGGCGGCCTACGAGGGCGGGGCGCCGGAGTTCCCGGCCGACTGAACCGCCCGTACGGGCACGCCGATCGAGCCGACGTACAAGCACGCCGGCCGAACCGGCGGGGGAACAGAGCGAGACGGCCGTCGCCCCGCCTTCGCGGAACGACGGCCGTCTGCGCGGCAGTCGGGTCACGCCTTCGCGGCGGTGGCCTCCACCTGCTCCGGTGCGTCCTGGGCCACCGGGGCCTCGGTCTTCCGGCGCGGGATGAAGGTGGCGACCACGAAGGCCAGGAGGGCGGCTCCGGCGCCGATGGCCATGACGACCTTGAAGCCGTTCTCCGAGGGCAGCGCGTGGCCGCCGAAGTCGGTGGTCATCTGGGCCAGGATCACGCCGGCGAGAGCGCTGGCGAAGCTGGTGCCGAGGGAGCGCATCAGGGTGTTGAGGCTGTTGGCGGCACCGGTCTGGGACGGGTCGACCGCGCCCATGATCAGGGCGGGCAGCGCGCCGTAGGTGAAGCCGACACCGGCGCCGATGATGCAGGAGACCAGGACGAGGTGCCAGACCTCGCTCATCAGGAGGATGTTCAGGGCGTAGCCGGAGGCCACGATCAGGGCGCCGATCATCAGGGTGACCTTCGGGCCCTTGGCCTTGGTGACCTTCGCCGAAGCGGCGGACATGATCATCATGACGAGACCCTGTGGGGCGAGCACCAGACCGACGGTGAGCATGGACTTGCCGAGGCCGTAGCCGGTCTGGGTGGGCAGCTGGAGAAGCTGCGGCAGCACCAGGGACATCGCGAACATCGAGAAGCCGAGGGCGATGGAGGCGAGGTTGGTGAACAGCACCTGCGGCTTGGCGGTGGTACGGAGGTCGACCAGCGGCTGCTTGGCCTTCAGCTCCCAGAAGCCCCAGGCCAGCAGGATCACGATCGCGGCGGCGCCCAGACCCAGCGTGGTGCCGGAGGTCCAGCCCCAGTCACCGCCCTTGGAGACGGTCAGCAGCAGGGAGACCAGACCGGCGGACAGACCGAGCGAACCGACCAGGTCGAAGCGGCCACCGGTCCGCACCGTGGACTCGGGCACGATCAGCAGCACCAGCACGAAGGCGACGGCACCCAGCACGGCCGAGGTCCAGAACAGGATGTGCCAGTCCCAGCGGTCCGCGATGAACGCGGCCGCCGGCAGCCCCAGCGCACCGCCCACGCCCAGCGAGGCGCTCATCAGCGCGGTGGACCCGGCCAGCCGCTCGGCGGGCAGCGCGTCCCGCATGATGCTGATGCCCAGCGGCACCACGGCCGCCGCGAGACCCTGCAGCGTACGGCCGATGATCATCGGCACGAGGGAGTCGGCGAGAGCGGCGACGACGGAGCCGGAGACCAGCAGCACAATGCTGACCAGCAGCATCCGCCGCTTGCCGATCATGTCGCCGAGCCGGCCCACCACCGGGGTGGCCACCGCGGCCGCGAGGAGGGTGGCGGTGACGGCCCAGGCGGTGTTGGAGGCCGAGGCGTGCAGCAGGGTGGGCAGCTCCGGGACGATCGGAATGACCAGGGTCTGCATCAGCGAGACGACGATTCCGGCCAGGGCCAGCACCGCCACCACGGCATTCGGCTTCGGCGGGGCGGATGTCCCCGCGTCTGCGGGTCGGGTCAGGGCGTCGGACATGGCAGGGCCTCCGGACAAGAGTTATTGCTTGACTTACGCAAGCATAGACTGAATTGATTGACTTAAGCAAGTGGTGGCTGGAGGGGTAGCTCGGTGACGACCTCGAAGCCGCCCCGAGGCCGGGGTCCCACCCGGATCTCGCCGCCGACCGAACGGGCCCGCTCGCGCATGCCGATGACGCCGTACCCGCCGCCCGGGGGAGTGGGGGCGGCCGGCACCGCGCCGCCGTCGTCGACGACGCTCACCGCCAACCGGTCCCGGTCGTAGACGAGCCGCACCTCGGCCGTGCGGGCGCAGGAGTGCTTGGTGACGTTGGTGAGGGCTTCCTGGACGATGCGGTACGCCGTCAGCTCCGCACCGGCGGAGAGCGGGCCGATCTCGCCTTCGCTGGTGACGACGACCTCCAGCCCGGCGTTCTCGAACGAGGCGGCCAGCTCGGGCAGTCGGGCGAGCCCGGGCGTGGGCTCCAGCGGCTTCTCCGTGTCGCCCACCCGCCTCAACAGGCCGACGGTGGACCTGAGTTCGCGCAAGGCGGAGGAGGTGGTGCCGGCCAGATCGGCGACGACCCGCGCCGCCTCCTCCGGTCGCCCCGGCAACTTCCGTGCCACGGCACCGGCTTGGAGACGGGCGAGCACCAGATGATGCGCGACGACGTCATGCAGATCACGGGCGATCCGCATCCGTTCCTCCGCGACCCGCCGCCGAGCCTCCTCCTCCCGGGTCCGCTCGGCGTGCTCGGCCCGAGCCTGCACGGCCTCCAGATAGGCGGCACGCAGCCGGGTCACGGTGCCGAGCGAGGTCGGCAGCAACAACCAGGCAGCGGGACCGAGGAGTTTGAGGACCAGTGGCTCCCCCGAGGGCCCGGTGACCAGTCCCGCGCCGACGAGCAGCGCGATGCCGACGAGGGCAAAGGTGTTGGCGGTCCTGCGATCGGTGCCGACGGCGAGCGAGTAGAGCGCGACCATGAGGGGCCCGAGCAGGAGGACGGTGAGGAGGTAGCCGAGGGCGGAGGAGGCCATGGCGCACAGGAGCGTCACGACCACGGTGCTGCGGGGCCGCGCGCGCCGCCACAGCAGGGCCAGGCACGAGACCCCTGCCAGCAGCACCCCGGGCCACCAGGGAACCCCGAGATCGTGGCCGGGAAGGGTGATCAGACTGCCGGGAAACGAACAGGCGAAGAGAGCGGCGGCGACAACGGCGTCGACAGGCCGGGGGCGTCGGTGGGATGGACGGAGCGGATTGTCAATCATGGAAGTGGGGTTCCTTGTAGTCGCCGGGTGCCTCCCGCGCCCCTCCAGGGGCGCGGGGCTGTGTCCCTTTGCGGCTCCGCCGCGTGGGCGCGACCAGCCACAACGAGCTCGCAGACAACCGACGGGCGCCGTACCTACTCGAAAGTGACGACAACCTTCTCGGCCGCCCCCGGCGTCATCGCCAGTTCGAAAGCATGCTCGGCCTCGGCGAAGGGAACCCGGTGGCTGATCAGCTTCGCGAACCGTTCGTGATGCTCCACCAGCTCGGGCGTCACCTCGAAGATCTCGGTGGGGTAGCCCTGTGAGGCGATGAGGGTCAGCTCGCTGCGGAGCATTCCCCCGAGATCGATGTCCGCGCCCTTCTT
>NZ_JBSFHA010000135.1:0-20686 GCF_053596855.1 Streptomyces sp. NPDC001617 | reverse complement strand
GCCGTAGCAGCGTACCCGTCCGCGCTCAGGGCCTTGGCCAGGGCTTCCGTGCGCTCCTCGGCTTAATCAGCGGGTCCGGGGTTCGAGTCCCTGGCGGCGCACGACACGATGAAGGCCCCTCGCAAGCGCGGGGGGCCTTCGTCATTGGGGTGGATTCTCTCCGGGGTCCCGATTCTCCCCGGCACCGCAAAGGCGGCTGGGGGTCCGGGGGTCATCCCCCGGGAAATGCAGCATCAGCGGGTCCGGGGTTCGAGTCCCTGGCGGCGCACAGACAGCGAAGGTCCCTCGCAAGCGCGGGGGGCCTTCGTCATTGGGGTGCATTCTCTCCGGGGTCCGGGATCCGGGGTTCGAGTCCCTGGCCCGGCGCACGACATGAAGAGGGCAGCTCGCGGAAGCGGGGGGCTTCTCTCGTGCACCCGGACGTTTCGCGCACCCGGCCGCAGGGCGGGCTACCCGGCCGTGATCTTCACCGTCCACGCCCCGGATGCCGTCCTTCCCTCCGCGTCCACCCGCACCTGCGTCCCCGGCACGGTGAAGCTCTCCCCGAGGGCGACCGGGGCATCCGCGAGGGGCGGGTAGACGGAGTTCTCCCAGCAGGCCTCGGTGCGCGGGTGGGCGTCGATGACCTGGATGGGGCCGCTGCCCGAGGCCGCGCCGCTGCGGACGCGGTAGACGAGGATGCCGGAGCGGCAGGCGGCGGTGTCGTTGCCGACCGGGCCGCGCGCCTCGAAGGCGAGGACGCTGTCGGGTCCCGTGCGGACGACCGCGAGCTTGGTGCCGTGGCCGAGCCCGAAGGCCGGGGCCCCGGCCGCGCCCGTGACCGGCATTCCGGGCCCCACACCGAGCGGTTCCAGCGTCAGCCGGGTGACGCCGACCTCCCGTACGCACACCACCTGGCGCGGCTCCAGCCACCCCAGCTTCCACTTGTGCCAGCCGAAGAGGTCCGGGGCCAGTCCGAACTGGCTGCCCATCAGGTCCCAGTCGCCGACGTAGGTGTCCCAGTCGCCCTTGCCGTCGGCCGGCCGGTGGTAGAGGTCGGGCAGGTCGAAGGCGTGCCCGGTCTCGTGGGCGAGGACCAGCCGGTCCGGCGGGTGCTTCTCGAAGACCGTGACGACCCGGCGGATGTCCGTGCCGTCGGCCCTGAGCGGGGTGTCCAGGTTGACGACCTTCGTCGCGTCCGAGTCCACGCCGGGCGCGTCCGGGTCGGCGACGAAGTACACGACGCCGTAGCGGGAGAAGTCGACCTGCGGGTCGGCGACCGCGAGCGCGTCACGCAGGTAGGCGGCCCGGTCCGCCGGGTTCCAGTCGCGCTGTATGGCGTACGCCGTCGACGGCTTCGGCATCCGGATCCACCGCTTGAGGGGGTGCGGATCCAGGGTGAACTTGCCGTACGAGGCGTGTTCGAAGAACCGGCTGGTGGCCGGGAAGTGGTCGGCGGCCAGCTGGGCGGGCGTGGTGCGCGGGGTGGCGTCCGGGAAGGACAGGAAGACCATCACCGCGTCCAGCCTGCGGGCGGGACGCGGGTAGGAGGCGTTCCAGGTGTCGAGGCCCTCCGAGTGGTGGGCCTCGGTGCGCTGCAGGGCGCACGGGATCGACGAGAAGGGCTCGGCGACCGAAGGACCGGTGATCAGGGAGGTCGCGGCGAGCGCGGACAGAGTGGTGCACACGGCGGCGGTGCTGCGCAGTCGGGGGGCCCGGAAGTACTTGAGGGCGAACTGACGCGGCACGGACACCTCCGGGGGCGGTAACACGGGACACCGCACCCAGCCTGTGTGCATTTGTCATACCGCGCCCTGTTTGACTGCCCCGGACGAGTGAGTCGACGGACAGTCCGTCAGGTCCGACACCCCCGAATCGCTCACGGAACGTCACAAGTGGTCGAAGGCGCGGAGAACCCGTCCAGCTGCGGGCAGAAACGATCTGTCAGAAGTGCCGCTCGATCCGGGACACTGGACAGTGGCTGGAAGGCCCCTGGGCCTGCCTCTATGATCGGCACACTTTCCGGCACGGCAGGTATCGAGTGCACTGCGGGAGCTAGCGGTGAGCGGAACGTCCGAAGGGCCGGCGCCCGCGGCAGATCTCGACCGGGACGCCGTAACAGTGAGTAATGGCTGCACGTCTGTTGGTACCGAGCCGCCACCGCCGTATCGCTCGGTCTTCACGGCGGCCCCCCTGGCCATGGCGGTCGTCGACCGGGAGGGCCTGGTCGTCAGCGCCAACGACGGGTTCGGCGCCCTGCTCGGCAGCGACCCGGACGCCCTGGTGGGCCGGATCGGCGCCGATCTGGTGGACCTGGCGTCCGACGCGCGCACCTGGCACGCCTACCGCGAGGTGCTGCGCGGCCGGGAGGCCCGGCTGCGCTGCACACGGCGGCTCAAGCACCCCGACGGACAGTCCGTCTGGGTCCAGGTCGCCGTCACCCCGCTGCCCGCCCCCGCCGAGGGCATCCTGCTGTCGGTCAGCGACATCAGCGCCCAGCGTGAACTGCAGGGCCGGCTGCGGCACTTGCAGATGCACGACCCGGTGACCCGGCTGCCCAACCGCACCCTGTTCTTCGAGCGGCTGACGGCGGCGCTGGACGAGGAGTCGTACGACGAGGGCGGGACGGGCCGGATCGGCCTCTGCTACCTCGACCTCGACGGCTTCAAGGCGATCAACGACACCCTCGGCCACCGTATCGGCGACCGGCTGCTGGCCGCCGTCGCCGAACGCCTCACGCGCTGCGCCGACGAGGCGGGTTACGCCAGAACGAGCGCGCCGCTGGTGGCGAGACTGGGCGGCGACGAGTTCGCGCTGCTGGTGGAGGACTCGACGGGGACGGACCAACTGGCCGATCTGGCCGAGTCGGTGCTCAAGGCCGTCCAGGCGCCCTTCGACATCGCGGGCCAGCGGCTGTCGGTGTCGGCGTCGATCGGCGTCGTCGAGCGGCAGGCGGCCGGTACCACCCCCACCGCGTTCATGCAGGCGGCCGACACCACCCTCTACTGGGCCAAGGCCGACGGAAAGGCCCGCTGGACGCTCTTCGACCCGGAGCGCAACGCCCACCGCATGACCCGCCAGGCTCTGGCCTCCACCCTCCGCCCCGCCATCGAGCGCGGTGAATTCGTGCTGGAGTACCAGCCCTTGGTGGGCATGGAGGACGGGCGGCTGCGCGGTGTGGAGGCGCTGATCCGCTGGAACCACCCGCAGTTCGGTGTCCTGGCGCCGAATCGGTTCATCGGACTGGCCGAGGAGGACGGCTCGATCGTGCCGCTGGGCCGCTGGATCCTGGCCACCGCCTGCCGTCAGGCCCGGCAGTGGCAGCTGGACCACCCGGCCGAACCGCCGCTCTTCGTCAGCGTCAACGTGGCGGTCCGGCAGGTCTGGGACTCCGACCTGGTGGCGGATGTGGCCGAGACCCTCGCGGAGACGGGGCTCGCGCCCCACCTCCTCCAGCTGGAGCTGACGGAGTCGGCCGTGATGGGCTCGGCCGGCCGCCCGCTCCAGGCCCTCCAGGCACTCAGCGACATGGGCGTCCACATCGCCATCGACGACTTCGGCACCGGGTACTCGAACCTGGCCTACCTCAGCCGGCTGCCGGTGTCGGTGCTCAAACTGGACGGCTCCTTCGTACGGGGCTTCCAGTACGAGGGTGCGGGAATGGCGCCCAACCCGGCGGACGAGGTCGTCGTGGAGGCGATGATCCAACTCGCCCACCGGCTGGGGCTGACGGTGACCGCGGAGTGCGTGGAAACCCTGGCGCAGGCGTCCCGGCTGCGGCGGATCGGCTGCGACACCGGGCAGGGGTGGCTGTACTCACGTCCGGTGTCGCCGGACCGTATCTCGGAGTTGATGGGCAGTCAGGCCTACGCGGTCGGCAACCCGTAGGCGTCCGCGACGAGCTCGTACGACCTCAGGCGCAGCTCCCCCCGGTGCGCATGGGAGGTGAGCATCAACTCGTCGGCGCCGGTGCGCTTCTGGAGGGAGTCCAGCCCGTCGCGCACCTCGTCGATGGCGCCGTGCACGATGTTGCCGGTCCAGGACCGGACGAACTCCTCCTCGTACGGACTGAATTCGTACTTCTCGGCCTCGTCCGGGTCGGGGAAGAGGCCGGGGCGGCCGGTGCGCAGGCGGATCATGTTCAGGGCCATGGCCCGGCTCTGCCGGCGGGCCTCGCGCTCGTCGTCGGTCGCGAGGACGGAGACGCCGATGAGGGCGTACGGCTCGTCGAGGACCTCGCTCGGCCGGAAGGACTCGCGGTACAGGTCGAGCGCCGGGACCGTGTTCTGCGCGGAGAAGTGGTGCGCGAAGGCGAACGGCAGGCCGAGGACGCCGGCCAGCCGGGCACTGAAGCCGGAGGAGCCGAGCAGCCAGATCGGGGGGCGGTGCGAGGACTGCACGCCGCCGGCGCTGGTGGCCTGGATCGGGCCGGGGATGGCGTGGATACGGCGGTAGGCGTGGCCGTCCGGGAAGTCGTCGTCCAGGAAGCGGGTGAGCTCGGCGAGCTGCTCGGGGAAGTCGTCGGCGCCCTCGTTGAGACGGTCCGTGCGGCGCAGGGCGGCGGCGGTGGCGCCGTCGGTGCCGGGGGCGCGGCCGAGGCCCAGGTCGATCCGTCCCGGGGCCATCGCCTCCAGCGTGCCGAACTGCTCGGCGATCACCAGCGGGGCGTGGTTGGGGAGCATGACACCGCCGGAGCCGAGGCGGATGCGGTCCGTGTGGGCGGCGAGGTGGGCCAGGATCACGGCCGGGGACGAGGAGGCGACGCCCGGCATGGAGTGGTGCTCGGCCACCCAGTAGCGGTGGAAGCCGCGGGACTCCGTCAGCTTGGCGAGGGACACGCTGGTGCGCAGCGCGTCGGTGGCGGTGCTGCCGGCGCCGACGGTGACCAGGTCCAGTACGGAGAGGGGGACGGGGGCGGTGCCATGTGCTGTTCCCCGGATCTCGTCTGCGGTCACGGTGAAGCCTCCTGTTGTGGGCCGTGCGCTGTCGTTCCGGCGTTAACAGGAGGCTGTCTCCGTTTATTCCTTGGGTTCACACCTGCACGATCGGCTCCCGTGTGAACAACACGCCCAGCGTCGGCGCGTTCACCCTGCGGTCCGCCAGGCGCAGGCCCTCCCAGACCGTGACCTGGTTGGCGGTGAGGACCGGCTTGCCCAGTTCCTTCTCCAGGGCTGGGATGTAGGCGGCCGTGTGCAGGGCCGTGTCCGGCAGCAGCAGCGCCTCCGCGTCGTCGCGGTCGGCGTCGCGGGCCAGCAGGAAGACCTCCGCCTCGCCCCAGGTGCCGACCTCGGCCGCCGTGATGATCCCGGCGCCGCGGAGGGACGTCACCTCGCAGCCGCCCGCCCGCAGGAAGTCCGCGAAGAGACCGGCCACGTCGTCGGGGTAGGTCGCGCCGACCGCGACCCTGCGCACCCCCAGCTCCTGCAGCGCGTGCACGAAGGCGAACGACGTCGACGACGCCGGCATCCCGGCCGCGCGGGCAAGGGTGCGGACCTGCTCGTGGGCACCCTCCCAGCCGTAGACGAAGCTGCCGCTGGTGCATGCCCAGACCACGGAGTCCGCGCCGGCCATGCGCAGTTCCTCGACGCCCGCCGCGAGCCGCTCGGCCGAGCCCATCCGCAGCAGCGCGTCCACCCGGTGGGCGTCCTCGCCGATGTCGGTGTGCACCACGTCGAGGCGGATGTCGCTGCCGATCAACTGCTCGATGCGCGGGTAGTCGTCCTCGGCGGAGTGGCCCGGGTAGAGGAATCCCAGTGCGGTCATGCCATGCCTTCCTGCTGCTGTTCACCGTCCGGAAGTTCCGGCAGTACGGGACCGGAGCGCGCCGCCGGATCGATCAGCGCCTGATACGGCCCCATCGCCCGGGTACCCAGCCGGGCCAGCGCCGCCCACATCGTCACCTGGTTGGCCGAGATCACCGGCATCCGCAGCTCGGCCTCCAGCTGTGGGATGACGTCGTAGGTCGGGAGGTTGGTGCAGCTGATGAACAGCGCGTCGGCACCCCGCCGGCCGCCGCTCCGTACCGCCTTGCGGGCCATGGCCGCCACCTCTCGGTACGGCACCTTCCAGATGTGCCGGGTCAACCCCATGAACGCGCACCCGGTGACCGTGACACCCGCCTCGGCCACGTACTCCTCCAGCGCCCGCGTCACCGACACGGTGTACGGAGTGACGAGGGCCACCCGCCGTGCATCAAGCGCCGTCAGTGCCTCCAGGAGCGCGCCCGAGGTGGTGACCGACGGCAGCGCGCCCGCGCGCGTCATCGCCTCGCACATCGCCCGCTCGCCCGCGATCCCGCCGACGAAGCTGCCCGAGGTGCAGGCGTACGCGACGACCTCCGGCGAGATCGCGGTCAGCGTGCGCACGGCGTCGTCCAGCGTCTCGTGCTCGCTGACCAGCCGGGCCAGGTCCAGACTCACCTCGACCGGCACGAACGGGGTGCGGGTCAGGTGCAGGGAGACGTCGTCGGGCACCCAGCGCCACAGCTCGCGGTCGAGCGCGAAGTCGAAGGGTGCGACCACTCCGACACCGCGCTGCGGCCGCGGTCCACCAAGGAAGGAAACGTCCATGACGGGCACCGCCCTCACTGTGAGAAAGGGGTGAGCAACGGACCGTACGCACGCCCGTGTTGACGAAGGTAGGTTCGGGTGCGAGCGTGGTCAAACCTCGCATGTCAGACGGCCGCCACGTCCTCAGAAACGAGTCCTTCTGCATGACCGTCCCCACACTCCTCGTCCTGGACGCCGATCCGCTCCCCCGCCTCGGCAGACTCACCGGTCGCGCCCGTGTCGAGCACGCGGACGAGTCGACGCTCGCCGAGCGGCTGCCGGCAGCCGATGTACTGCTGGTCTGGGACTTCGCCTCCCGGGCGGTGCGGACCGCGTGGCCGGGCGAGGGACCGCGCCCCCGCTGGGTGCACACGGCGAGCGCGGGCGTCGACCATCTGATGTGTCCGGAACTCGCCGCCTCCGACACGGTGGTGACCAACGCGCGCGGCATCTTCGACCAGCCCATCGCCGAGTACGTCGCCGCGCTCGTCCTGACCATGGCCAAGGACCTGCCGACGACCCTCGCACTCCAGCGGGAGCGGACCTGGCGGCACCGGGAGTCGCAGCGGGTGGCGGGCACGCGCGCGTGCATCGTGGGGTCCGGGCCCATCGGCCGTACGATCGCCCGCACGCTGAAGGCGCTGGACATCACCACCGCGCTCGTCGGGCGCACCCCGCACACCGGCATCCACGGCCCGGACGACCTCGACCGGCTGATCGCCCGCGCCGACTGGGTGATCGCGGCCGCGCCGCTGACCGAGCAGACGTACGGCATGTTCGACGCGCGACGGTTCGGGGTGATGCAGCCGTCCGCGCGGTTCATCAACATCGGGCGGGGTGGGCTGGTGGTCGAGGACGCGCTCGCGGAGGCGCTGGCCAAGCGGTGGATCGCGGGGGCCGCGCTGGACGTCTTCGAGCACGAACCCCTCGCCCCCGACAGCCCGTTGTGGGAGGCCCCGGGACTGATCGTCTCCCCGCACATGAGCGGCGACACGATCGGCTGGCGGGACGAACTGGGGAAGCAGTTCGTGGAGTTGTACGAGCGCTGGGAGGCGGGTCGGCCGCTGCTGAACGTGGTCGACAAGAAGCGTGGGTACGTACCCGGACGTTGAACCTGCTGACGCTGGAGGGAAGATGACGGATTCCGATCTCTACCTCGACCTCACGGAGTTGACCGCCGTACGACTCGTCGAGGGTTATCGCAAGGGCGAGTTCAGTCCCGAGGAAGCGACGCGGGCGGTACTGGAACGGGCCGAGCGGATCCAGCCGGAGGTGAACGCGTTCGTGCGCCTTCTGGCCGACGAGGCGCTGGCGCAGGCCCGGGAGTCGACGGAGCGGTGGCGGCGGGGGGAGCCGAAGGGCCTGGTCGACGGGGTTCCCACGACCGTCAAGGACATCATCCTGTTGCGGGGCGCGCCCACCCTGAAGGGCTCCACAACCATCTCGGAGAAGGGCAGTTGGGACGAGGACGCGCCCTCCGTGGCCCGGCTCCGGGAGCACGGCGCGGTGCTCATCGGCAAGACCACGACCCCCGAGTTCGGCTGGAAGGGCGTGACGGACTCGCCGCTGTCCGGGCCGACCAGGAATCCGTACGACCACACACGCACCGCGGGCGGTTCGAGCGGGGGCGCGGCGGCCGCCGTGGCCCTCGGCGCCGGCCCCCTGGCCCTCGGTACGGACGGCGGGGGCAGTGTCCGCATCCCGGCGGCGTTCTGCGGGATCTTCGCGCTGAAGCCGACGTACGGCCGGGTGCCCCTCTACCCCGCGAGCGCGTTCGGCACGCTGGCCCACGTGGGCCCGATGACCCGGGACGCGGCGGACGCGGCGCTGCTGCTGGACGTGATCGGCGCGCCGGACGCCCGCGACTGGTCGGCACTGGCGGCGGCGCCCGGCTCCTTCGCCGCTGAACTGCCGGGCGGAGTGAGCGGGTTGAGGGTCGCGTACTCACCCTCCCTCGGCGGCCAGGTGGCCGTGCGTCCGGCTGTGGCGGCAGCGGTCCGGCGGGCGGTGGAGCGCCTTGCCGACCTGGGCGCGTACGTCACCGAGGCGGACCCCGACTTCGCCGACCCGGTCGACGCCTTCCACACGCTGTGGTTCGCGGGGGCGGCGCGGGTGACCCAGCAACTCGGGCCGCACCAGAGGAAGTTGCTGGACCCCGGACTGCGGGAGATATGCGGGATCGGCGCCCGCCTGTCCGCCCTCGACTACCTCGCCGCGGTCGACGTCCGCATGGAACTCGGCCGCCGCATGGGCCACTTCCACGAGTCCTACGATCTCCTCGTCACCCCGACGCTCCCCCTCACGGCGTTCGAGGCGGGGGCGGAGGTACCGAAGGGTTCGGGGCACCGGCGCTGGACGGGCTGGACACCCTTCACCTATCCGTTCAACATGACCCAGCAGCCGGCGGCGAGCGTGCCGGTCGGGGTGGACGCGGAGGGGCTGCCGGTGGGCCTGCAGATCGTGGCCGCCCGACACCGCGACGACCTCGTCCTGCGCGCGGCACACGCGTTGTACGAGGCGGGGGCCGCCGGAGTTCGGCGCTCACGTCCCTCCGCGACCGCCGCCTCGTAGGCGGCGGTCACACCCGCCGGAACCGGAGCGTCTCTCCCGCCGCCCCCGACCTCCACAGGTCGTTGCAGCCCTCCGCCATCTGCTCCAGGCCCTCCACGATCTGACCCCAGACGATGCCGGGCACCCAGCCCACGTCCGCGTTGAGGAGCAGGTTGTTGCGTTCGTAGAAGAGGGCCAGGTCGACGAGGGTGGTCCCGGCGCGGACCTCGCGGTCGTAGCCGTAGGCCTTGGTGCCGAGTTCGGTGCCGGCGAAGGAGAAGTAGCACAGGTCGCCGGGGATGGGGGTGACGGTCGGGTTCTCCAGTGGGGGTTCCCGGTCCGCGAACGGTGGGAACAGGGCGTAGATCTCGTTGCGGGCGTACTTCGCGTGGTAGACGTCGCTGCTCAGCGGGAGTGCGTCCCACACGGCCGCGCAGGTGAGTGGGGCGCGGTCGTCCAGGAGTTTTGCGGTGCAACTGATTCCGCGCTTGACCAGCGAGACTTCGATGTAGCGATCAGCCATGCCCTCCATGGTGCATACATCGCATGCTCCCGGGTAGCCGCGCCGCCATGGCTCCACCTAACCAGAACGACTTCGCACACGATGACGACATCGGGAACGAAAGAGACATACCTGGAACCACGCGCCGGTCGCTGCTCGCGGGGGTGGCGGCGCTCGGCGTGATGGGTGCCGCGGGGTGCAGTCGCGTGGCCACCGCGGAGACCAGGAACGGCGGCGACCTGCTCGACCGGCTGAAGGCCGCAGGTGTCGTACGGCTGGGGATCGCCGGGGAGATTCCCTTCGGGTACATCGACAAGGACGGTCAACTCACCGGCGAGGCACCGGAGTTGGCCAAGGTCATCTTCAAGAGGCTGGGGGTGGACCGGGTCCAGCCCGTGCCCACCGAGTTCGGGTCGCTGATCCCGGGGCTCAACTCCCAGCAGTTCGACGTCGTCGCCGCCGGGATGTATGTGAATCCCGAGCGGTGTCAGCAGGTCATCTTCGCCGATCCGGACTACCAGATGCTCGACTCCTTCATCGTGCGGAAGGGGAACCCCAAGGGGCTGCACAGCTACAAGGACGTCGTCGAGAAGAAGGCCAAGTTCGCGACCGGGACCGGCTACGCCGAGATCCAGTACGCCGTCGAGGCGGGATACAAGCAGAGCGACATCCTCATCGTGCAGGACCAGGTGGCCGGGCTGAACGCCGTCGAGGCGGGGCGGGCCGACGTGTTCGCCGGTACCGCGCTCACCACACGGGAAGTGGTGAAGAAGTCCCGCAAGGCCGAGGCGACCAAGGCCTTCGCCCCGCTCGTCAAGGGCAAACCGCACGTCGACGGGGGCGCCTTCGCGTTCCGGCTCGGCGAGACGCGGCTGCGCGACGCCTTCAACGTCGAGCTGCGCAAGCTGAAGAAGAGCGGCGAGCTCTTCCGGATCCTCAAGCCCTTCGGCTTCACCCAGGCCGAGATGACCGACCTGACGGCCAAGGAGCTGTGCGGGGGAGGCACGAGCTGATGACCTCCGGACTCTGGGAACTCGTACTCAAAGGGATCTGGGTCACCGTCCAGCTCCTCGTGTTCAGCTCGCTCGTCGCCGCGGCCGTCTCCTTCGTCGTCGGCGTCGCACGCACCCACCGGCTGTGGATCGTCCGCTTCCTCGCGGGCTTCTACACCGAGGTGTTCCGCGGAACCTCCGCACTGATCATGATCTTCTGGGTGTACTTCGTACTGCCCCTGGCCTTCGGCTGGCAGCTGGTGCCGCTGTGGGCGGGCACGCTGGCGCTCGGGCTGACGTACGGCGCCTACGGCTCCGAGATCGTGCGGGGTGCGCTGGGCGCCGTCGATCCGGCGCAGAAGGAGGGCGGGATCGCGCTCAGCTTCACGCCCTGGCAGCGGATGCGGCTCATCCTGCTGCCGCAGGCCGTGCCGGAGATGATCCCGCCCTTCTCCAACCTGCTGATCGAGCTGCTCAAGGGCACCGCCCTGGTGTCGATCATCGGCATGGGCGACCTGACCTTCAGCGCCAACCTGGTGCGGCTCGCGCTGCAGCAGAGCGCGGAGATCTACACGTACATCCTGCTGATCTACTTCGTGATCGCCTTCCTGCTCACCCGGGTCATGCGGGGGCTGGAGAAGAAGCTGAAGGCGGGCGTGGGCAAGGCGCCCGAGCGCAGGACCGTCACCGAGCCAGGGCCCGTCAGTGCCGGGGTCGGTGCCGGGATCGGAGGGGGTTCCTGATGAAGTGGGACTGGAATGCCGTCGGCGACTTCATGCCGCACTTCTGGGACGGCGTACTCGTCACCCTGCAGGCTCTCGCCCTCGGCTCGCTGATCTCGTTCGCGCTGGGTCTGGTGTGGGCGCTGCTGATGCGGACACCGAGCCGGTGGGTGCGCTGGCCGGTCGGGGTCGTCACCGAGTTCGTGCGGAACACCCCGCTGCTGGTGCAGCTGTTCTTCCTGTTCTATGTGATGCCCGAGTGGGGGCTGACCCTGTCCGCCCTGACCACCGGTGTCATCGGCATCGGCCTGCACTACTCGACGTACACCATGCAGGTCTACCGCGCCGGCATCGAGGCCGTGCCGGCCGGCCAGTGGGAGGCCGCGACGGCGCTGAACCTGCCGC
Organism: Streptomyces sp. NPDC001617; assembly: GCF_053596855.1. Classification (NCBI taxonomy): domain Bacteria; kingdom Bacillati; phylum Actinomycetota; class Actinomycetes; order Kitasatosporales; family Streptomycetaceae; genus Streptomyces; species Streptomyces sp. NPDC001617. The sequence goes on along the minus strand of NZ_JBSFHA010000135.1, from coordinate 8,988 downwards.
GGCTGCGGACCTGGCAGGTGGTGATCCTGCCGCAGGCGATCCGCCGGGTCGTGCCGGCCCTCGGCAACTACGTGATCGCGATGCTCAAGGACACGCCCATGCTGATGGCGATCACCGTGCTGGAGATGCTCGGCCAGGCACGGCTCTTCTCCCAGCAGCACTTCCAGTTCACCGAGCCCATCACGGTGATCGGTGTGGCCTTCATCGTCATTTCCTATCTGGCCTCCCTTCTTCTGCGAGCTCTGGAGCGACGCCTTGTCCACTGACGCCCCCCTGATGAAAGATCCCGACGCCCACGCCAACCCGCCGGTGGACGGCAGCGAGCTGATCCGGTTCGAGCAGGTCACCAAGCGGTTCGGGCAGAACACGGTGCTCGACCGGCTCGACTTCTCCGTCGAGTCCGGCAAGCACGTCACGCTGATCGGCCCGTCCGGCTCCGGCAAGACGACGATCCTGCGCCTGCTGATGACCCTCACCAAGCCGGACGAGGGCACCATCACGGTCGCCGGGGACAAGCTGCACCCCGCGCCCGAGAAGCAGATCCGCGAGGTCCGCAAGAACATCGGGATGGTCTTCCAGCAGTTCAACCTGTTCCCGAACATGACCGTGCTCAGGAACATCACCGAGGCCCCGGTGACGGTGCTCGGTCTGTCCAGGGACGAGGCGGAGCAGCGGGCGCGCGAGCTGCTCGACCTGGTGGGCCTCGCCGACAAGGCGGGCGCCCGCCCGACCCAGCTCTCCGGCGGCCAGCAGCAGCGCGTCGCGATCGCCCGCGCGCTGGCGATGCGCCCGCAGGTGCTGCTGCTCGACGAGGTGACCTCCGCGCTCGACCCCGAGCTGGTCGCCGGCGTCCTGGACGTGCTGCGCGACATCGCCCGCACCACCGACATCACGATGCTCTGTGTGACCCACGAGATGAACTTCGCCAGGGACATCTCGGACCAGGTGCTGATGTTCGACTCCGGCCGGGTCATCGAGTCGGGGTCGCCGGAGAAGATCTTCAGCGAGCCCGAGCAGGACCGCACCCGAGAATTTCTCAGCGCGGTGCTCTGACCTCGGTATGCCTTCAGAGGTTGAATGGCGTTCAACCTACGAGGTCCGGGCACCGGGTCTTACCTCTGTCATATGCCAGAGTGTCGGCGCCCCTGCTGAGAGCCGTGCAGGGGCGCCGGAATCTCATCAACAACCGCTCGCAACAAGCCTCTTGGCCGTTATCGTGGAAGAGATTCACTGTCTGGATTACGGCCCAGTCGTAGCAACGCTGTAGAGCGAGCGCAGGGGGAACACCGTGGCGCTGAAGCACGAGCCGACCGCGCCGTACCACTCGGCCCAGGACGCCCTGCGCGTCCTGGAGACAGTGGCACGGCACACGACCGGAATCAACGACTCCGAGCTCGCCCGCGAGACAGGCCTCGACCCGGAGCGGCTGACCACCCTCCTGAGGATGCTCCGCCGCGAGGGCTACATCGAGCAGATAGCCGACGGCGCCTACATCACCGGCGACGCCCTCACCCGCCTCGGCTCCGCCCAGGGCCGCGAGGCCGCCCTGCGCGACAAGCTGCAGCGCACCCTGGACCGGCTGCGCGACTCGGTGGGCGCGGCCGTCTACCTCAGCTGTTACGTCGACGGTGAGGTGAAGGTCGCCCAGTGGGCCGACGGCCCGACCACACCCGTGGTCAACGAGTGGGTCGACTTCCGCTACTCGGCCCACGCCACCGCGATCGGCAAGAGCCTCCTGGGCCAGCTCGACCACAACGGCCGGCGCGACCATCTCGCCCGACACAAGCTGCCCCGCCTCACCTCGCGCACCATCACCAACGACCGGCTGCTCCTGTCCCGCCTGGAGTCGCAGCCGGCCACCGTGCCCCACCTCGACCTCCAGGAGTACGCGATCGGCACGGTCTGCGCGGCCGTACCGATCACCGCCGGTTCCTCGGTGGGCTGCCTGGCCCTCTCCCTCCCGGTCGAACACGCCCACCGCCTGCGCCAGGCCGCGGACACGCTCAACCGCAACGCGGCGCCGGTGCTGCTGTCCCTGACCATCTGAGCCGACCGTCCGAACCGACCGTCCGAGGTGCCCGCAGGGTGGTCACAAGCACCCCTCCGGACCAGGTACTATTTTCTCCGTCGCCGCCCACGAGAGACGAAATCAAGTGGCCGGCGAGAGTCATGCGCCGCTAGCTCAGTTGGTTAGAGCAGCTGACTCTTAATCAGCGGGTCCGGGGTTCGAGTCCCTGGCGGCGCACAGACAGCGAAGGTCCCTCGCAAGCGCGGGGGGCCTTCGTCATTGGGGTGCATTCTCACCGGTGTCCGGAATCTCCCCGTCAGCGCAGAGGCGGCTGGGGGTCCGGGGGTCATCCCCCGGGGAATGCAGCATCAGCGGGTCCGGGGTTCGAGTCCCTGGCGGCGCACGATGGCGATGGCGAGGCGTGTTCGCGGAAAGCGCGAACGGCCTCGCCATCGTCGTGTCTGCGCGGCTGCGCCGCGCGTTGTGGGGGCTCCGCCACCCACACCCCCGTCAAGAAGGGCCTCTCGTGGGAGCGAGGGGTCCTTCGAGATTTTCCGGCACCGGCAGGGGCGGCTGGAGGGCTGGGGGCCCGCGGCGAAGCCGCTGATGTCACAGCCCCCAGGGAATGCAGCATCAGCGGGTCCGATGGGGGCTCCGCCACCCACACCCCCGTCAAGAACGGCCTCTCGTGGGAGCGAGGAGCCCTTCGGCGTCTGTCCCGGTCAGCCTGCGGTACGTCCGCTCCCCCGGCGGCAGCCACCACACCGGATCACCGCACCGGAAGCCCTCGCGCCTGAGCCCCGCCCGGTGGATCTTGTTCGTCGCCGTGACCGGCATCCGCTCCACCACCCGCACGAACCGGGGCGTCATCTTCGTGCCCAGATCCGGCTGGGCGGCGAGAAACTCGGCGAACCCCTCCGGCTCGAAGCTCCCCGCGACCGTCGCCATCACCTGGTCCCCGGTCACCGGATCGGGCACCGCGTACACGGCGACGGCATCGGCACCCTCGTACCGCGCGAGGATGTTCTCGATCATCGCGGCGGCCAGATTCTCGCCGTCGACGCGGATACGGTCGTCCGTGCGCCCGGCGAAGTACAGATACCCGTCCGCGTCCCGGTAGAAGAGATCGCCGGTCCAGTAGGCCCCGCCCCGCCGCCGCTCGGCCTCCGCCTCCGGGTTGCGCCAGTACCCCTCGAAGGGGTTCCGGGCGCGGTTGACCAGCTCCCCTATCGCCTCGTCCCCGTTCACCAGCCGCCCCGCCGGGTCGAATCGAGCGGGCCCGCACTCCTCCCCCGTCTCCCGGTCGAGTACGACGAGCCCGGGCCCCGCCCGCCCCACGGCCCCGACCGGCGTCCCCGGCGACCACTGGATCGCCGCCCCGCCCTCCGAGGACCCGTACCCCTCCACCAGCCGCACCCCGAACCGCCGCTCGAAGGCCGCCGCGTCGACCGCCCCCGCCTCCGTGCCGAAGCCGAGCCGGAGCGGGTTGTCCCGGTCGTCGTCACGCGCCTCGGTGGCCAGGACGTACTGCACGGCCCGCCCGACATACGTGAAGTACGTAGCCCCGTACTTCCGTACGTCCGCCAGGAACCCGGACGCCGAGAACCGCCGCCGTAGCGCCACCCCCGCCCCGGCCGCCAGCGCGGGCGCCCAGTCGGCGATCACCGCGTTGCCGTGGAACATGGGCATGCAGATGTAGTGCACGTCCTCGCGCCGGACGCCGAACTGGCCGACCAGGGAGGCGCCGGCGGCGGCCAGACGGCCCTGGGTGCAGATGGCCGCCTTGGGGGCGCCGGTGGAGCCGGAGGTGAAGTAGAGGAGGAGGCGGTCGTCGGGGGTGGCGCGGGACGGGTCCGGTACGGCGGTCGTATACGGCGCGAGGAGGTCGTCGTACTCGTCCGTGTCCGTCAACAGGAGTCGTACGCTGGGGAGTTCGAGGCCCCTGAGGAGCGGAAGGTGGGTGTGGCCGGTGACGAGGACGCGGCACTCGGTGTGCAGGATGTCGCGGGCGAGTTCGGGGCCGCGGCGGGTCGGGTTGATACCGGCGACGGCGGCCCCCGCGAGGGCGGCGGCGCCCAACCAGAGGGGGTATTCAGGCGTGTTGTCCAGCAGGACGCCGACGTGGGGCTCGGCGCCGGGCGGCAGGAGGTCGGTCAGCAGGGCCGCCCGGGCGGCGGCACCGGCGGCGAACTCGTGGTGGGTGAAGGTCCGTTCCTCGTACCAGAGGCCGGGGCGGTGGTCGTCCCACCGCTCGGCTACGAGTTCCGCGACCGTGCGCCTGGTGGACTCCCTGGACTCCATGGGGGCGCACGGTAGTTGACGTACCGTCAGATGTGGAGGGTCACGGCGTGGTCGTGTAGCCGTCGTCGACACTGAAGAGCGCGTCGCCGATCGGTTGGAAGACCTCGGCGTACGTGACCATGAAGCCGACGCAGAAGAGGACGATCACGCCGAGGAACGCGAGGATCCCGAAGGTCGCCGCCGTCTGCCCGAGCGCGCGGCCCGGTGCGTGGGCCGTGGCCACCACGTTCGGGCCGTCCTTGTAGTAGACGGTGACGAGGTCGCCCTCCAGATGGGTCGCCGGGCCGTTCTCCTCCTCGAAGCGGATCGCCCGGCCGTCCTGGGTCGTGAACTCGTAGACGTGGTGGAGGGTCGTGCGCACGGAGGTGTCGTTGGCGCCGCCGTGGGTCGTCGTGAACATCCGCAGGCACCGGCCCTGCGCGGTGAGCCCGCTGTTCCAGGCGCCGCGCACCTGCAGCCAGCGGCGCACGACGCGGTACGCCATGAACAGGGCACCCGCCATGATCAGGCAGGGAAAGAGGTAGAAGAAGACGTCCATGGGGTCCCCCGGGGTCTCAGGTCACCGCCCTACCCATCGGTAGGGCGGTGTGAGGAAAGTACCCGCGGAGATCGCCGGACTGTCTCAAGTAATGCTCAGAGCTTCAGAACGTGACGTCCGAGCAGGCATAGAACGCGTTGCCCGTGTCCGCGATCGTCCAGACCGCGACGATCACATGGTGGCCGGACAGGCCCGACGGCAGGGTGCCGCTGTGGGAGAGCGTGGCCGGGGGGCGCCGGCCATTGTAGGGGACGGTCAGGAACGGGGTGGTGTTGAGGTCGGAGCGGGCCAGGTTGTGGTTCTGGTTCCAGCCCTGCCTGGTGACGTAGTACTTGAAGTCGGTCGTGGCGTGCATGGCGGTGAACTGCCAGCGGAAGGTGTAGGTCTGACCGCCCGTCACCTTCGTGGTCGGCCAGGCGCCGCCCGACGGCGTCTTCGAGCCGTCGAGCTGCGAGAAGCGGGCGTTACCGCCGGAGCAGATCGATCCGTCGGCCGGCCCGGCGGCCGGGAAGCCCTTCGGGCCCTCGACGCTCTGCGGCTCGTACTGGATGTCGCCGCAGTTCGTCACGGTGCCGTTGGCGCAGAGCTTCTGCCTGCTGACGGGGAGGTCGGTGTAGCCGTGGCTGCTCGCGCCGCCGGTGGACAGCACGAGGGCTCCGGTGGTCGCGAGGCCCACCACGGCCCCGTACAACGTGGTCTTTCTGCGCATGCTGCCGCTCCTGGAGAACGTGTGGGGAAGTTCCGTGAGGCGTGCAGGTCTAGACCAAGTTCCAGATTATTGCCGCACGTTGAACATGTCCATACCAATAGCGGAGACCTTTCAGGGCCCCTGTTCCCCCGCTCAGGGCCCCTGTTCCCCCCGCCCGGAACAGAAGGCGACCGTCAAGTCCTTGACCAGCGCCTTGCGTTCGTAGTCGTCCAGCTCCACAAGCCCCCGCATGGTCAGTCGTGTCACCGTGTCCTCCACCGAGTCCACGACCGAGGTCAGCACGCTCGCCCGGTGCTGGGCGTCCAGCGCGGCGATACGGCGGCGGTGCATCGCGGCGGCGACCTCGGGGGCGTACTCGACCCGGACCGGCTGGACCGAGAACACCTCAAGGCCGACCGGTGCCGCGTCCGCCGCGACCAGGCGGGTCAGCGCGTCCCCGGCCGCCTCGGCCGAGCCCTTCGGGTCGCCGGGCATCTCGACCGGCACCCGGGCGAGGCCCGCCTCCACGCACTCGCGCAGATACGTCTCGTGGTCCTCGACCCCGAGCACGGCCCGTGCGGTGTCCCGCACCCGCCACACCACCAGGACCACGACCCGCAGCGCGACGCCGTTCCCGTCGGCGGCCGGCATCGGCTCGCTCCTCCAGTGCCGCAGCCGTACGTCCACCCGGCGCCGCAGCAGCAGCGGGTTCACCCACATCAGGCCGGTGCGCCGGACCGTCCCCCGGTACCGACCGAACAGCCCCAGCACCCAGGCCCGCCCGGTCCGCCCGCGCGCCAGCCCGCCGAAGCCGAACAGCCCGAGGGCGCCGGCACCGGCGTACGCGGCCCACTGCACGGGACCGAGCCCGGCCCCCGCGAACTCCGGCAGCCTGAGCGCCTCGACCGCGAGCGGCGGCAGCACCCCCGCCCACCAGGAGTTCGCCACGCACCCGGCGACTCCGCAGGCCCCGGCGAGCACGCCCGCCGTGCCGGGCAGCACCCCGGCCGGGCGTTCGGTCAGCTCGGGATCGGCCTGCGGGACGGGACGCGGCTTCGCCTGGACCGGACGGCGGAACCGTGGCTGCTCACCGGTGCCCTGCCGGCGGCCGACGACCGCGGGCCTGAGCGGGACCGGCGCCGGGTCGGGGTCGTCACGGAAGAGCAGATGGACGGGGATCTCCATGGTCGCCTCGTTGTGGATGAGGCGGGCCGGACCTGATCTGCTCGGTCCCTCGGAATCGGGTGTCTGTGAAGTGGTCGTCGTGCTCATGCGTGCCTCCAGCCTCCGCGCCAGATGCGTCACAACAGGGGGTACTGCAAGGGGGGTGTTGCCAGGGGGCCGCTTCAGGTGATCTGCCCGCGGGGGTACCTCGGGTGGCACGAGAACTGCCGTGTCCCTACGCGAAGAGCCGCCGCCAGGTCTCCGGCCCCGGATAGCCGTCCGCCGCGCCGCCCCGCCAGCCCTGGGCGCGCTGGAAGGCCTCGACGTTGCGGCGGTCCGCCTCGCCCCAGCGCGGCCCCGGCCCGGTGGTGTAGTACTTGCCGAACCCTTTCTTCACCAGCTGCTCCCCGAGCTCGGTGACATAGGCGTTGTTCGCCCCGGGCCGGAACATGCCCCGCCCGGGATAGCCGGGGACGCCGTGCGAGGCGGGCTTCCCCTGCGGGGCCGGTGTGGGCGCGGGCTTCCCCGGCGAGGCGGGCTTCCCGTGGGCCGCCGGCGGTCCCGCCGCCCCGGTCGCCGGGATGCCGTGCCCCTTCCCGGTCACCAGCAGCTGCCAGGTCCGCGGTCCCGGCAGCCCGTCGGCGTCGGCGCCCTGCCATCCCTGGGCCTGCTGGAACGCCTGGGTGGCCCGCCCGTCGGCGTCGGACCACCGCGGCCCCGGCCCCGAGGTGTAGAACCGTGCGCCGCCCCGCGCGACGAGCATCTGCCCGAGCCGGGTGACGTACTGGTTGTTCGCGCCGGGGCCGAAGGACGCCGCTCCGGGAAAGGGCGTCGCGTCCTTCGCGGAGGTCGTCCCGGAGGTCGTCCCGGAAGCCGCCCCGGAGCCGGTCCCGGAACCCGTGCCGGAACTCGTGCCGGAACCCGTCCCGGTGCTCACCCCGGTGCCCGTCCCGGCCCCCGCCGTGTCCGCCGCGAGCCCCTTGTAGCGGTAGGGGACGTAGCGGTCCGAGTTGCTCCAGTAGGCGTACGGGGTGTCCTGGCGGCGGGCGTTCGGGGGAGTCTCCTCGTAGGCGATGTAGTAGGTGTGCGTGTAGTCGGTCCAGCCGCCGAAAATGACGACGTGCGAGCCTTTCTCGGGGTTCGCGGGATTGTGGAAGAGGAGAATGTCGCCGGGCTGCAGCTCCCCCGCGGTAACGCGCACACCGAACTTGTCGAGGCTGCCGGTCCATTCGTTTCCGGGCAGGTTCCAGGCCATCGAGACGAAGCCCGAGCAGTCCTGCCGGTAACCGTCGGACCAGTAGTCCTCCATGCTGTACGGCACCTCCGCGGCGACCCATCGCTTGGCCCGGTTGATGATCTCGGCCCGGGTGGTCGTGGGCGCCTCGACCCCATGGGCCGGCTTCGCGGGCTCGCCGCCCGGGCCGTGCAGCGGGGCCTTGCCGCCCTGTGGGGTGGCGGGCTCGTCACCCGTGTCATCTGCGGGAACGCCGGGTGCGGGGGGTCCGTGCGGGGCGGCGACCGCGGGGACGACATGTCCGGCGCCGAGGGCGGCGGAGGCGGCGGCCGCGACGATCACGGCCCGGTGGGCGGCGGGGTGGCGGACCGTACGCGCATGGGGAAGAACCCGCCGCCAGTGAAGGCACCCGGGGCAGTCGCAGTCGCTCGCGGGATCGAATTCCTCGAATACCGGAGTCTCCATGCGATGCCCCTCACACTCCAGGTGGAAATGTCCGCGCTCGTACACGTCGATCAGTTTCCCAACTGTCCTCCGGACGCGCATTCTGACGGTCCGAATGACGTACACCGCCGCCCCCCGATCCACCCGACAGGGCTCCCGGGGTGGTCGGGAGCACCCCCACAGATCCGGTAGAGTTATGACGTCAGCAGGCGCCGCTAGCTCAGTTGGTTAGAGCAGCTGACTCTTAATCAGCGGGTCCGGGGTTCGAGTCCCTGGCGGCGCACTTCAGAAGGGCCTCTCGTGGGAGCGAGGGGCCCTTCGAGATTTTCCGGCACCGCAGGCGCGGCTGGGGGTCTGGGGGCCCGCGGCGAAGCCGCTGATGTCACAGCCCCCAGGGAATGCGGCATCAGCGGGTCCGGGGTTCGAGTCCCTGGCGGCGCACGACGTCGATGGCGAGGCATGGTCGCGGAAAGCGCGAACGGCCTCGCCGTCGTCATGTCTGCGCGGCTGCGCCGGGGCCGTGCCCCGCCACGTGGTGTAGGGGATCAAGCGCTCCACGTTCCGATTCGAGGCCCGTCGCGATCTCCGTCGAGGCAGCTATCCGCGAAGCG